>SAAG01000034.1 GCA_010119095.1 Candidatus Altimarinota bacterium | reverse complement strand
TATATTCTTATTATATACGGTTAGTGAAAAATTGCAAGAGAAAATAAAAAAGAAGTAAATTTTTTTACTTCTTTTTTATTAATGTTACCTCAACACCCCACCAATCTTCTCAACTCTCTCAATGATAGATTTGATTAGATTATTTTTTACTTCATCACTAAGAGTTCATTCTAATGATTGTATGTAGATCTTGAAACTTAGACTTCTTTTCCCAGGAAGTTTTTCTTCGTTTTCGTAGACATCGAAAAGTTCTACTTTTTGGATTATTTTTGGATCAGTTTTTGCAATAGATATTTGTATGTCTTTTCAGGC
Organism: Candidatus Altimarinota bacterium; assembly: GCA_010119095.1. GTDB lineage: Bacteria > Patescibacteriota > Gracilibacteria > BD1-5 > UBA6164 > Altimarinus. The sequence continues at coordinate 12,633 of SAAG01000034.1, read as the reverse complement.
TTTTTCTTTTGGTACAACAAAACTTAGGTCAAAATTATTTTCTTGGAATGCTGAAACTTCTTTCGTTTTTATTTTAGAGTAAACAAGAGTTTTTAGCTTGTCTGCATCTATTTCAAAAAATCAGATTCTTGTATCAATAGAGAAATTGTTTACTACTGCAGGATTTATTTCTCATACAAAACCTACTTCTTGTCATCTTACGATTATACTTGCTGTTCTTCATTTGTGAGCAAAGCTTGGATAAGTTTTAGGAGTAGTAAACATAAAGTTATCAATTGCCAATTTTTTGAATAAATCAGAAATTGTTTTTTGTAAATCATAGTAAACTACTTCTTTGTCGCTTGTTACGACTCATGCAAAACTGTAGTTTTCAATTACTTTTGCTGATTTGTAAGCAAACACTTTTTCAAATTCAAATAAACTTAAATCTCTAACTTGTTTGATATTTTTTTCTATACTTAGAATCAAGTTTGGGATTAGACTTCATTTCATATGAGTCATATCTTCACTTAAACTGTTTTTTAGGGGAATAAGCTCTGCAGTATCTCATAAGACTTTTTTCATCAAAGCTTCATTAACAAAACTGTAATTATAAAGGTCATAAAAACCTCTATCAACAAAGAAATCTCTTACATCATTTTTAAGTTTGTAGATATTGTCTTGAATTATTGCTCAAAGATTAATTCTTGGGATAGTTGTTGTAATCTTATCAAATCCGTGAATTCTTGCTATTTCTTCAGCTATATCAGCTTTATAATTTAGGTCTTTTCTCCAAAATGGAACAATAAGTTTGTCTCAATCTTTTTTAATTCATAGATTTTCAAGTATTTCTAGTGATTCTTTTTCGCTATAATTTGCTCAGATTAGATTATTTACAAAGTTTAGGTCAAAACGAACCTTTTTTATTTCTTGTTTTACTGGATATACATCACTACATCATTCTATTTTTGATGCAGGGAAATACTCTTTTAATTTTCTATAGATTAAACTTACTCAATAGATAGGAAATTCAAGAGGAATATCTTTTTCAAATACATTTAAACTATCTGTTCTAATCCCATGTCTTCTTCCTGTTTTTCTAACAGTTTTAGGATTAAACCATGCTCATTCTACTATTATATTTTTTGTAGTATTTGAAACTGCTGAACTTGCTCAACCTATAACTCAACCTAGAGCTAATACTTTTTCTTTATCAGCTATAACGATGTCTTCAGTAGTCAGTTTATAAGTTTTATTATCTAATGCTGTAAATTCTTCATCTTGCTTTGCATATCTTATGATGATATTTCAAGTGATTTTATCTGCATCAAAACAGTGAGTTGGTTGTCAGTAAAGATACAAACTATAATTTGTTATATCAACAAGTAATCATTTTGAATTATTTCCTGAAGCTGTTACTACTTGTTTGATTTCTTCTTTTGGTTCTATGTTTCCAACTCATGAAATACTTAGTCAGATATACCTTTTTACTATTTCAGGGATTTCATTTTTGATTCCAATGTCTTTTTCTTTGCTAAAATCATTTTTCTCATAGTGTAAATCTATGACTTTTGAGTTTATAGCACAAAGCTCTCTAGCAAGACCTATATGACTAAACATATCTGGTCTATGGTTTATTCATTTGTTGTCTATCTCGATTATAGCATCATCTTCTCATAATACTTCTGCTAAATTTGTTCAAACTTTTGCATCTATATCTGATAAATCAAGTATTTCTTTTTCATCTTTTGCTACAAATCTATTTTTTAATCATATTTCGTCAGAGGCACAAATCATACCATAAGAATCAACTCATCTTATTGCTGTTTTTTTCATCACAACAGGGTCTCACTGTCCATGCCAAACTACACTTGCTCATATCTTTGCAACTGCAACTGCTTGTTCTGTTTTCAAATTTGATCATCAACAAACTATTTGTAAATCATCTTCCTCTCAAACATCAACCATACAAACTTTCAAATTATTTGCATCAGGATGAGAGTCTATTTTTTTTATTTTTCAATAAACGATATTTTCAAAATCTTTCTTTCTTGAGTGTATTCACTCAACTTCTGCTATATGCATAATTATATCATCAGCAACTTGTTTTTCGCTTGTCAAAAAAGGTAATATTTGTTTTAGGGTATTGTATGAGTATTTCATTGTTTAGAGTTAAGTATTAATTTAAAAATCGATGTGTTTAAATATAAGCAAAAAGCAAAAAAAAACAAGAAAAAAGACCTTACTATTTTGTAGTAAAGTCTTTTTTATATAATTTTTATTTTTGAAGTCATTCTGTTTTTTTCATTCTAGCATAGAATTTATCAACAGCTCAAGTTTTCAATATTCTTTGTTCTCCAGTGTAAAATGGATGACATTTAGAACAGATTTCTATTCTTGTATCTCATTTTATTGTAGATTTTACATCATATACAGCACCACATGAACAAGTAATTTTTACTTTATTTACATTTGGGTGAATTTTTTCTTTCATATTCGTAGTAATTATATTTGTCCGCCAGTGTACGAGACAAAAATGTAATATAAATGGTGCCCAGGGAGAGACTCGGCACCCAAATTCATATATTCTAACACTTTAGTGTTAGCACATATTTCATTTGAGTTGGCCACTCGTTTCAATTGCTCTTATTCATCGCAATTGAATTTTTGCTATGCAAAAACCCTCACTTCGAGTCTAAGTTAAATTATTATTTTAATATTTTTCTGTAAACTCTTTTTAGGACTAGTTTTATGTTTGGTGCCCAGGGAGAGACTCGAACTCTCACGCCACTACAGCATTGGTTTCTAAGACCAACATGTCTACCATTTCATCACCTGGGCTTAATATGTTTATGGTGGGCAGGGAGTGATTTGGCTCTTTCGTTACAATCCCGTTTCTCGGGATAGTAACTTCAGTAGGACATCCGGCAAAATCAATTTTGATTGATTTTGGTCAATCGCTTCCTGTTTTTCAAACAGTGTGCTCTTGACTTCCCTCCTTTCAAATCACTAAGTTTTACTTATATTTTAAGTAAGTTCAGTTATTTGCTGTTTTGTATATATTTGTTTATGGTGGGCAGGGAGTGATTTGAACACTCGAAGGTGAAACCAGCGGATTTACAGTCCGCCCCATTTGACCACTCTGGAACCTACCCAAATTGTAATAAAAAAATACAAAATGTAAAATACAAAATTTGCCAAAAATAAGTTTAAATACTTTATAGTTTTATATTTTAATTTTGTATTTTTTAAATGGAGCCGCTTATCAGATTTGAACTGATGACCGTTCGCTTACAAGGCGAATGCTCTACCAACTGAGCTAAAGCGGCAAAAATGTAATTTTAAAGTGGACATATATTATTAAAAAAGATTATTTTGTCAAATAAAATGTTAACATTATTAAAAACTAGATTTTAAAGACACTTTATAATAGTAAAAAGTTTTTTAATAAAAAAATTTGCTATTTGATATTTTTTAAATAATATGTGGAAACAAATTTTGGGACGGTAGCTCAGTAGGTAGAGCAGGGCCCTTTTAAGGCCAAGGTCGCGGGTTCGAGCCCCGCCCGTCCCACCATATTTTAAAAAAGCTTAGATAAAGCACTTTTCTCTTGTATAAAGGAAGAGTGTTTTTTTGATTTTTTAATATTTGGCTGTAAAAAGCCAAATATTAAGTTCGAACCTCATCTGGTCAAAAATATAATATTTTTACATTATATTTTAACTAAAAGATTATGAAAAATTGAGATATAGAAATTGATAAGAATGGTAATAAATGGATCTGGATAAATTGAGCATTTTATATTGATGATATGACAATTGAAGAAGCTAAGGAGAGAATAATAAATATAAATAAAGAAGATTTTAATATTTTGAATGATATTTGAAAAATTATATATTGAAAAAAATAGTTTTATGTTAGTTTTTGTTATTAATATCATTTTATGATATAATAATAAAAAATATTTACTATTCATATATATATGTTAACTTTAAATTCACAAATTAATAATCCATGAAATACTATATGAAATATAAATTTAGATTGAGCTGTGAATGAAACAAAACAATGAGTAAGTTATTTAATAAATAATGATTTTTTAAATTCAATAAATTTTAAATTTGCAAAAAGTAGATTAATAGAATTAATTAGTAAATGAAAACTTAATTGAATATCTCAAATTTTAATGGAAATGCTAACAACTAGACCTGAATTTTTGATAGAAAGGGAAAGTTCTAATGATCCTGACTTTTTGATAAATCTAAGAAAAACTGTTAAAAAACAATCAAATTATTATAAGTCTGTATTAGAGAAAGTTTCTTCAGTTTCAGAAGAAGAATGAATTTTAGAAATTGTAGATAATCCTGCTTGGTTTTCTTTAAAAACTAAAATTAATTGAAATAATATAACTTGATTAAACTATAAAATATATTTAACAATTCCAATTAAATGATATGAATATGTATCTAAAATTTATCAGTTAGCAAAAAGAATTAATGAATTAGCTAATGAAACTAATGATAAAATTAGTTTAAAAGTTCCTAATTCAATGCTTTGATTTTTATCTCATAGTGATTCACTTGTAATTCATTTTAAGAATAAAGATAATAAAGAAAGAATTGAAATGATTTTAGAAGAATGGAAAAATTCTAATTTAATCAAAGAGCAAAAACGTAATTTATGAAGAACTAAATTTGCAGTAGATTCAAATGACAGTAGTTTTTCACAATTAGTTTCTAATAATATAGAAAAATGGTTTTTAGAACATTATTGAAAATATGAAAATGAAGTTCTTATAGATTTAACATTAAAATATGCAATTGAACAATCTCAAAAATTACCTAAAATTGGTTAATTATTTTATTGTAAATTTCTTTTACTTCACCTTGGTTTTTTAATATATATTCATAAAGAGAAGTTAGACGAGAGCATCACTTGTCCCACCATTTTTAAAAAAGCTTAAATAAGGCACTTTTCTCTTGTATAAAGGAAAGGTGCTTTTTTGATATTTTGTAAAATGGCTTAAAAATAGATAAAATTTAAGTTCGAAGACCACAAGGTGGTTTTTACTTTATATCAAATTTATAACTTAAATTTTTAAATTTCTATAATTATATTATAATAAAATTAACTTTATAAATTATTGTATAAATTATGGAAAAACAAATTATTAAATGTACTAGTTGCTGAAATGAGTTTGATTGAAAATATTCTCATACTAATCTTTGATTTAAAAAATATGAATGTCCAGAGTGTAAACAAAATTTTATTACAGAATTAACAACTTGATATAAAATATTTTATTGATTATTATTATTAGTTTTAGTTTGAACATGAATTAGTTCAATAGTTGATTGATGATTTCCATTAGTGAGATTAATATTTTCAGTACTTATTTGTTTATTATTTTATAAAGATTATTCTATTAAAAAAAATGGTTGACAAAATACTAAGAAAACATGAAAAACGGGATTTATTGTTGTTTGAGTTATTGCAGTTTTAATAGCACTATCTTTTATAATGCAATGAGATCCAGTTAAATTTAATGAAGAACAAAAAAAATATATTTGAAATTGGCAATGAAATGGTATAAAACTTGTAATTAGAGATGATTCATATATTAATTATCAAAAACAAAAAGAGAGTGTTAGTACTTCTGTATCATGACCTATAGTTGAAATGAATGAGAATGATTTTAAGGTAGGTATATGATTTATAAAATCTAAATTTGTAATTGACAAAAAACCTTATCAAGATTGAAATTTATGGAAAATGACAGTTGATTGAAATGAATTATCAAGAGTTACTAATAGTTATGAATTAAAAATACCTGAGGTATGAGAGTTAAATAAATTAACAAATGATTTTTTTACTTTATTCAATAATTCTATATATAAAGATGATTACCAAACTTTTTATGATTGAATTTCTAAAACTTGGCAATCTCAAACTAATACAGATGAGTTAAAAAAATTATTAGCTTCAGCTACTAAAAATAAAATAGATTTAGAAAAAATAATAATAAATGAAATTGTATATTCAAAACCACCTTTCTTAGATCAAAATAATTTATTAGTATTAGAATGATATTATACATGAGAAGTAAAATTAAGTTTTAGTTTAAAATTTATTTATGAATATCCAAATTGGAAATTAGTTTGATTTAATTTTTAATCATACATAACTTTCCTTAAATTCTCACAAATCCTCATAACTTCTGCTTGATTATTTAACATATATTTATATAATTCTGTTCGACAGGCGACACGGATGCCCTACCAAAAAAAAACTTTTACAAGAGAATTATAACTAATTTTTTTGTAAAAGTTTTTTTAGTTTAATTATAATAAATTCATATTGAGTTAGAATTTATCTTATAAAATTTTACTTACAAAAAAAAATAAATATAATTTAATTAAATTTATTTTATTAATATATGAATTATGGCAGATAAAGAACATAAAGGTGCTTTGATTTTAGATGAAAAAAATTTTGATGATACTATTGCTTCATGAGTGACAATAGTTGATTTTTGGGCTGAATGGTGTGGTCCATGTCAAATGATGATTCCTGTATTAAACCAATTTGCAGATATGATGGAATGAAAAATGAAGGTTGCAAAAGTAAATGTAGATGAAAATCCAAATCTTGCAGCAAAATTTAGAGTTATGAGTATACCAAATTTAATCATATTTAAAGACTGAAAACCAGTTGAACAACTAGTTTGAGTTCAACCACTAGATAGTTTAGAAAAAATTTGTGGAAAGTATTTGGGAGAGTAATAATAGGAATTTTAACAAAAAAACTGCGAATTTATTCGCAGTTTTTTTGTTTTATAAATTACCCAACCTTTAAATTAACAAATTCTGTCACATCTCATTGAATACTTCATTTGATTTTTATTGATTCTACTTCTTCTTTGTGCTGTGAAATTGCTGTGAAAAATACATCTTTTCATTCTCAGTATGGTAAAACCATCTTTGCTTCTATATTTTCATATACTTTTACACTATTTTTACTTCATGGTAGGATAAGTAAATCTACATCTCAGAAAAATGATAATATCTCTTCGCTTAAATCACAAGAATCATCTGTAACTACAACTACTCTTTGAGTATCAATAGTTAGATTGTAATAAAGGATTCATTTATAATCTTTTACTTCAGCTAAAATGCTTCATTTTTCATATTCTCCTTGGTTACTAATTGAAAATCAATCAATTGATACATCATTATTTTCTATATTGAAAACTACTTCTTTTTTTGAAGAGTTTTGGATAATTAAATTATTTTTTTTGTAGTAGATTTCCATAGGTTTTATTAAGTTAAATTATTTTATATAAAGTAAGTTCTATTTTTCGATATTATAGAGTTTAAATCAAATCTCAAATCGATATTTTTAATATTATCAATTAAAATCCATTCATATCATATAAATCTTTCTTCTTTTTGTACTATTGGGGTGTCATTTCATTTATATTTAACCAAAAATAAATATACATCTTTATCAATTAAAGGTGTATTTTCTAGATACCCAGCTTTGAATGTATAGTTTATTTTTGTTATAAATTTTATTACTTCTAAATCTTCTATTTTTAATCATGTTTCTTCACTGATTTCTCTTAAAGCAGATACCTTTGCAATTTCTCATTCTTCAATATGTCATTTAGGTATCACATATTCTTCCTGTTGTTTAGAATTTCTCCATTTTAAAAGTAAAATCTCAACTTTATCTCAAGCTTTACGATATACGATTCAGCCGGAACTTTTTTCATATTTTTTTGCCATAATATACTGTTTGTTATAAATTAACATTATTATAAACAAAAAATAAATAAAAACAAATTTTTAGCTTTTTTTTAAAAGATAATTCTTTTTGAAAAATCACATTTTTATCTATAATTATTTTCACATTTTTAATTATTTATAAAAAATTATGAATTACTACGAAGAAAGTCTTAAATTGCATAAAAAATTGTCTTGAAAACTTGAAACAGTTAGTAAAGTTAAGTTGGAAACAAAAGATGATTTAAGTTTAGCTTATACTCCTTGAGTTGCTGAGCCTTGTAGAGAAATAGCAAAAGATAAAACAAAAGCCTATGATTATACTCTTAAAGCAAATACAGTTGCTGTTATTAGCGATTGAAGTGCTGTTCTTGGGCTTGGTAATATATGACCAGAAGCATGATTGCCAGTAATGGAATGAAAATGTGTTTTATTTAAAGAATTTTGATGAGTAAATGCTTTCCCAATTGTACTTTGAACACAAGATACAGAAGAAATAATTAAAACAGTTAAATATCTATTACCAACTTTTTGATGAATAAATTTAGAAGATATAAGTGCTCCAAGATGTTTTGAAATAGAAGAAAGATTAAAAAAAGAACTTGATATACCAGTATTTCATGACGATCAACATGGAACAGCTATAGTAGTTTTAGCATGAGTTATAAATTCCTTAAAAATTACCTGAAAGAAAAAAGAAGATTTAAAAGTAGTACTTAACTGAGTATGAGCAGCTTGAGTTGCTATAACAAAGTTACTTCTTTTGTATTGAGTTAAAGATATAGTTATGGTTGATACTAAATGAACAATTCATAAATGAAGAAAAGATTTAAACCCAGTAAAAGAGATGTTAACTAATATAACAAATACAGCTTGTTTACTTGATCCTTCTAGTACAGAATGTGTTATTTGAGGATTGGATGCTGCTGTAAGAGGAAGAGATTTATTTATATGAGTATCAGCTCCTTGAGTTTTGACTAAAGAGATGGTAAGATCAATGAATAAAGATAGTATGATCTTTGCTATGGCTAATCCTACTCCAGAGATTATGCCTGATGATGCAAAAGAAGCAGGAGCAAAAATTATAGCAACTTGAAGAAGTGATTTTCCAAACCAACTAAATAATGTTTTGGTTTTTCCATGAATATTTAAATGAGCATTGAAAAACAGAGTAAGTAAAATAACTGATGAAATGAAAATAAATGCAGCTGAAGCTCTTGCTTCTTGTGTAGAAAATCCTACAGTTGATATGATAATACCTTCTCCTTTTGATAAGAATGTAGCTGAAGTAATAGCAAATGTAATAAGATAAATTTTTAATAAAAAAAATAACCACTTGATATTTCAAGTGGTTATTTTTTTTATTTTTTCTTTTTAAGGTGTTCTCAACAGTAAGGACAGATATGCATATCTTTTCTAATAGTTTTTTTACACTCAGGACATTTTCTTTTTTTGCGAAGTCAAATAATAAAAAATATCAGGATTATCAATAAAATTACTATTGATGGAATAACTACAATCCGATTTAGTCAAATGTAATCTTCAATGTAACTTACATAGAATTCTCTAGATGAATTAAATTCAACTTCTTTTCAATTTGGATCAGTGTATTCAAGTTTGATTTTTGCAGTTAGTTTCTTTTTTGTATCTTTTTTATATACTTTTTCCCAAGGCATTAAGTATCATTTATCAGATTTATTTTTTGTAGAATAATATTCTGAAGGTGTATGGTACTTTATCTCTTTCTTTCAATTATCGTCTAGTGTCTCATAAGCAAATCAATCCCAACTTTGTTTAAATTTTCTGTTTTCATTTGGTAATACATTTCAATCTTCATCATTTACTGGTATGTAATCAACTACTTTTTCTCATACAATTGCTCAAGCCTCATTTTTTATAGTTTCTTTTCATATTTTTTTAAGGGGTTTTCAATCTTCATCCAAAATCTCTATTTTTCATTTAGGTTTTAGGTGAGTATTTCAAACATTTGAGAAATCAATTGTTAAATCTACTGAAAAATCATCTCATCAAGGATTAGTTTTTTTAGTAGTTTTTTTCTTATCTTCATCAGGAGCACTAGTTAACTCTACATCTTTTTCTCATAGAATAAATTTTCTAAAAACTTTTCATATAAAATCTTCATCTGAATTATCATTTCAAGACCAACCTCAACCATCTGAAACAACAATGGCAATATTTTTTATTTCTCATTCAGCTTGAACTACTCAAGGAACTTTTAATAAAAGTAAAACTCATATCCTTTTTTGCACTGAAATTTGTCATCAAGTATTTTCTTTTATATTGAAAAATACTGCTCAATAATGTCATCAAGGGGAAGCTTTTTTATAAACTCTAATATGAATAGGTATATCTATACTTTTCCCAGGTCATAATACAAATTCATTTACTCCAGGAGTAATCCAATCTGCAAGGTGATATTTTGAAGCTTCTATTTCTTCAACAAATTTTGGTTGTCAGTTTTCATCCATTCAAACTGCATTTCTTGTTGTTATAAAGATCTCTCTTGATTCATTAGAATTATTAAAAACCTTGATTGTCTTATTTGTAGTTGCTCACTTATCTAGAGTGATTTCATATCTTATAGGAGAAACTGTCACATCAATATTTGCATTTGATTGACCTATTGTAAAAACAAAACAAATGATGTAAATTATCAAGACAATGATAGCATTAATTCTTTTTTTCATAAAAATTATTACATATATTATAAACTCATAAATTTGGGTTTTAATATATAACTTTCTACTATTCAATCATCACTAGAATTGTTTATAATAGATCAAACTGAGGCACTTCTAAGTCAACCAGTTCCAGACTGAGCGGTAACATTTACTCACATTCAAGCATTTGTCCCAACTTCTACATCAAGACTTCAAGTTGAATAAGAAACAGAACTAAGTATTCAAAGATCAATAGATCAAGTCGATATTACCATATTTAATATAGGTAATACACTTGCAGTAATTGCAAGTCATGTAATCGAACCACTTGCAAATCAAGGGGTATTTCCATCCCAATTAATAACAGCATCATAAGAAGTAGTTCAAGAAACACTTCATGTACCAATTTGTACAGCATTTACACTGTTAATAGCCAAGGATGAAATTGTTAAGATAGCAAGTATCTTTTTCATATTTGTTTTTTTCATACAAAATTGTTAAGTAATAAAATAAATTTTGTATTTGTAAATATACTGTAACACATATAAATTTTACTATCAAGAAAATGATACTTTTTTAATCAGTATTATTTTATAATAAAAAATATAAATTTTATTTTTAACTTTAATCTTGAAAAATAGACAAAAGTGTATAAAATCTTACAAATTATTTTTTTAATATGTATAAATGGCTGAAAATAATAATGAAAATGAAATTGAAGAAGAAACAGAATGACAAAATGATGAGAATAATTCTTTAGAATCAACAGAACAAACTGGCCTACCTATAGAAAATAGAGTATCATATTCTTGAGATTTATGAAGAGATATAAATGAAGAAATAGAGACAAGTTATCTAGATTATGCGATGAGTGTAATAGTTTCTCGTGCTCTACCTGATGTAAGAGATTGATTAAAACCAGTACATAGAAGAATCCTTTTTGCAATGCATGATTTATGACTTAGATCTACAGCAAAATACAGAAAATCAGCTGCAGTAGTTTGAGAGGTACTTGCAAAGTATCATCCACATGGTGATAGTTCAGTTTATGAAGCAATGGTTAGACTTGCACAGGATTTTTCAATGAGATATCCTCTAGTTGATGGACAATGAAACTTTGGTTCAATGGATTGAGATGGAGCAGCTGCAATGAGGTATACGGAAGCAAAGATGACAAAGTTAGCAGAATATATGCTTTCAGATATTGATAAAGAAACAGTTGATTTTAGAGATAACTATGATGCTACTCGTAAAGAACCTATTGTATTACCTACTCGTATACCAGAGCTTTTGATGAATTGAGTTATGGGTATCGCTGTTGGTATGGCTACCAATATACCACCACATAATTTATGAGAATTGATAGAAGCACTAGAATATCTATTAAAAGTACCAGAAATAGATGATGTTACTGTTGAGGATTTGATGCAATTTGTAAAAGGGCCAGATTTTCCAACAGGTTGAATCGTATATGATAAAGATGCTATCTTACAAGCATACTCTACTTGAAGAGGTTCAGTAATAATGAGATGAGTTGCTTCAATAGAAGAATCTGCAAAATGAAGAAAATATATAAAGATTTCAGAAGTGCCATATGGTTTAAATAAATCTACATTTATTGAAAAAATGGCTGATTTAGTAAAAGAAAAAAAGATTGAATGAATAAGTGATATAAGAGATGAGTCTTCAAGTAAAGACTGAGTTAGAGTAATAGTTGAATTAAAAAAAGATAGTTTCCCTAAAAAAGTATTAAACCTACTTTATAAATTGACTCCACTTCAAACAAGTTTTGGTTACAATATGATTTCTTTATGAGAAAGAGGAAAACAACCAAAATTGTATAATTTGAAAGAGATTTTGATGGACTTTATTGACCATAGAAAAGAGGTTATCACAAGAAGAACAATTTATGAATTAAAGATTGCAGAAGCTAGAGCTCATATACTTGAGTGATTAAAAAAAGCACTTGATCATATAGATGAGATAATCAAAACAATTAAACAATCTCAAGCAAAAGATGATGCAAGAGTAAATTTGATGGCTCAATTTGGTTTTAGTGAATTGCAAGCAAATGCAATTTTAGAAATGCAATTATCTAAATTAGCATGACTTGAAAGAAAGAAAATAGAAGATGAGTTAGAAGAAAAACATTTATTGATTGCTGATTTAAAAGACATATTGGTTAAACC
>SAAG01000033.1 GCA_010119095.1 Candidatus Altimarinota bacterium | reverse complement strand
ACTTGGTCATGAGCTTATTGGCTTGATAAAGCTGGTCCTATCGTAACTCCTCCATGATATACAATATCTTGATGAACGACATTAAATGATACTCGGACAAATACTGGTGTTACAGTTACTAGAGTTTGTAATGATGCAGTATCTTGATGTGCAACATCACAATATCACTTATCCTCTACACCATTTGCTTCTTGTACCTGATCTCTAGTGTGATGGGTCTCTGCAAACTCATATAATTTTAATGTAACTGCTTGAAACTTTTTAGAAAACTATATATGTTTTAGATCATATGATAATGCTTGAAATTGACCAACATATGGTGAAGTAGCAACTGTTAAAATAGACAAAATTAATCCTACTGATTTATATAGTTTCCCATTTACTCCTTGAGATTGGGTATATTTATCAACTCATACTATTACTTTAACTTGATCTGATGCTAATTCTTGACTTGATAGATTTGAATGGTGTGAATGGAGTACATGTAATCCTTCAAGTTGAAGTTCTTGAACTACTATCATTAAAAACTCTATATACAATAATACAATTAAATATAGAATTTGGGATGAGGCATGAAATCATACTGACTGACAATTTTTATTAAAACTTAACTGACCTATATTACAAGAAAAATTTAAGGATAATGACTCAAATGCAAGAAGTGAGATAGTATGATATGTAACTGAAACATGAAGCTTAGAAAATATTTTTTGGAATAATGCTAAATCAAATGAGTATATAAACGATAATATTAATAATTCTGATTGAGCTTTTGACAAAATATGAGATGTAACTTCTTGAAATATCAAAATCACTGTTGATAAATCATCCACTGTAAGAGTAGTAAAATTTGATAGAAGTAAGTATACTGCTAATAAAGAATTGTCTGTAGTTGATTCTTTTGAAGGAAATGTAGTTGCTTGAAGCTGATATATAACAAAAAATCCTACAACAAAAGTATTAAGTCTTAGTTGAACTATTTGATCAAATGCATACTACTTTGATTTTAAAAATAATGACTATGCAATATTTGTAAAAAATAATTGAGTTTGAGTATTAAACTATAAAATATCTTGATTATCTTGAACAAAATGAATTTATATTAATCCTATTAACGATTCTTTCCCAAAAGAAATTAGAATCTTATCATCTCACATTATATTGAGTAATTGATTATATATTTGAAAACAAGCTGAATATATAAAATTGAAATAATACATAATAAAAAAAGCTTCCTAAATTTAGGAAGCTTTTTTTGTTAATTTTAATTAACCATTAACTCATAAGATTGCTGAAACTAACCATTGAACAATTGAAGAAGCTAACCATATAACTACTAATCAAATAAGAGCTTGAACAATAACTGTTCTTCATTTTTTAACTTGATCATCTTTTCCTCATGCTGTAAGGATTTGGAATCATCCCCATAAACCATATATAACTGCAACTAAATATAAAAATAACATTGCATTTTTTATTAGAGTTTGAACGGCAACATCTGCTCAATCGTTTGTTCATCTTAACTCAGGATTAACTTTGTTTGATCAGAAGTTTAATGCAGCATTAGCACTATTCAAACTTAATAAAGATAATCAAAAAATAGAATATATAATTTTTTTCATAGCTTTTATTGATAATAAATAATAAAACATAATTATAATAACCATTTTTTAAAAAAGGCAAATTTAAATTACAAATTTTATTTGATTATACATACAAGATTATTGGGATAATCATAGGTTGTCTTTCTATTTTTTGTAATAATAAAGCCTCTAAATCTGTTTTAATAATTTTTACTAAATCTTTCTCTTCTATATCTGGCACATCTCAAACTGTATTTTCATAAACATCTTTTGCTTTTTTAAATACCATTTTATGAACTAATTTAACTTCATCCAAATATACAAGTCATCTACTTTCTATTTTTATATTACCTATAATTTCTTTAGTTTTTGTATCAACTTTATAGATTATAACCAGTACTCAAGAATCCATCATCTTTTCTCTAGCTTTAATAACATGACTATTTGCTGTTCCTATACCATTACCATCTATTATTATATCTTGGATTGGCATCTTTATTCTTGATTTAAACACTGTTTGATTAGGTGCTAAATCAATTATACTTCAGTTTTCTTGTAAAAGTACATTTTCCTCAGGAAACCCTATACTTACAGCTGTATTTTTATGTAATGATCTAAAATATAAATCCCCATAAACTGGTAAAAAGTATTTTGGATTAACTAAATTTAACATAATCTTTTGTTCTTCTTGAAAAGCATGTCCTCAAGTGTGTACATCTTGATCATCTTTTGTTATTACATTTGCTCATAAAGCAAGTAATTTATTAATTACACCATAAACTGATCTCTCATTACCTGGAACAACTGAAGAAGAAAATATAATTGTATCTCATTTTATTATTTCAAGTGAGTTGTGTTTTCATTCTGACATACGAGTAAGTGCAGAAAATTCTTCTCATTGGCTTCAAGTAGTAACAATTACTTGATTATGTAATGCAACTTCCTCAATTACTTTTGGTGACATCTTTTTAATTGCTCCTGGTTTCATTTTCAAGTATCCAAGTTCTTTTGCAATTGCTATATTTTCTACCATACTTCTACCACTTACAAAGATTTGTTTTCCATGCTTATCACATATATTGATAAGTTGTTGTACTCTTGAAATCCAAGAAGAAAAAGTAGCAATTATTAATCTTCACTTTGTATGATTTGCAATTATTTTTTCAAGAGATTCTCCTATATCCTTTTCAGATTTTGAAAATCCTTTTCTAATCGACCCTGTTGAATCAGATAAAAGTAAAGTTATTCATCTTCTACCTATTTCTCAAATTCTTGATAAATCGGCTGGTTTATCTATAGCAGGAGTAAAATCTATTTTAAAATCTCAAGTATGAACTATACGAGCTCAACCTGGAGTTTCTAAAAGTATTCATACACAATCTGGGATTGAGTGATTAACTCTAAAAAATTCTGCAGTAAAGTGATTACCAATTTTTACTTTTTCAGTACTATCTCAAGATACTTCTACAAAAGTTGCATAACTAAGTAAACGAGCTTCTTCAAGTCATTTTTTTATTATTCAAATAGTAAGTTTAGTAGCAAAAATAGTAGGCATTCATAAAGGTGGTAGTATATGTTTTAGAGCCCCTATATGATCTAAATGAGCATGAGTTATAAGAATTCATTTAATTTTATCTTTGTATTGAATAAGTGATGATATATCTGGTATAGAATAATTTGCTCCTAGCATATCTGGTTCTGCAAATTGCACTCCACAATCTACAATAACTAAATCATCTCAGTATTGAAATAAATTCATATTTTTTGAACCTGTTTCATTGTTTCAACCGATAGGAATTACTCTAGTGTAACCTTCTCTTAAAGTAGGTAGGTAAAATTTTGTTTCTGGAAAGTTTGAAATAGTTCTAGGTCTATATTCTCTGTTTTCTTGTAGAGCAATCTCAATTTCCTTTTTTTCTTCTACTTCGCTTTTTTTTGCTTCTACATTGTTTTGGATTTCTTCCTCTATTTCTTCTTGTATTTCTTCGGTTCACTCTTCTCAAGTTAACTCTTTATCAAGTTCATCAAAAAAATCTTTCATGTTTGATTATATAATTAATAAATAATATTTTTGTAATAATTTTTACAAAATTAAAACAGTCAAAATAAGAAAAACTAAAAAACAAAAAAGTTCCTAGCTTTTAACTACACTTATCTTGTAAAAATTAAATGATTTTAAAAGAATTTTTTTATAAAATCTAATGCAATTATATATCATTTTTTAGATATTGCAAAAATTTTTCTAAATTAATATCAATTTTAGTAATATCCCGATAATAATCTTTTATTTTATCTCATTCTCAGAATTTTTTTAACTCAAATTCTTTGTTAATAAATAAGTATTGTCTAAAAAAATTGTATTTCTCTTTTAATATGTCACTCTCCTCTGACTTTTTTACAAAATCTGAGTTATGTAATACATAATAAGTAAATGATTCAGCAAAATCTTCATACTTATTTGTCATAGAATACCCTGATACAAAATCTCATCATTTCATTTCAGATTTTATAGTTTTTGTTGATTCCCAAGCTATATCATAAAAATAATTACTATTATCAAAGTTTTCCTCATTGTCATTATTTAAGTAATATATGTCAATAAAATGAGCAAGTTCATGTATAAATACCGCTATGAGTTCAGAATTATTGATATCTAAAACCCCATATAATTTTACCTTTCCATTTTTCATTTTTCACCTTACATCAAATTTATTTTTAAAAAAATCTATTCATAAATTATTAATTGTATTTAAAAAAATATTATATGACATAATATTTTTTATTGCACTAGTTTGAGGATAAACATCTTGTTCAATACTTTTAGGAATATAAAAAAATTTATAGTTTATAATATTTTTTTTAACAACTGGTGATGTGAATCCAGTTGATACTATTTCTTTGATTTTTCCTTCTTGTGTATTATAAACTACTTCTTCTTTGCTAGATTCTAGATTTAAATATAAACTTTTATCAATATACTCTTCTTCTATTGCTTTTTCAACTCATGAAAAAAAATACATTTTTATAAAAAATATAATACCTGTGAATATAATTGTAAGAATGATTATAATTAGAAAATTTTTTTTAAGCATTATTCTGATTTAATCCACTAAAATTATTATAACCCATAAACGATATAGATAATTAACTTGATTATTCATGCGGCTGAAACCAATATCAAGAATCCAACCAATGACCATTTTATTATATTTCTTCATTTTTTGATTTTTTCATCATTTCATCAACTAATTACTATTACCATTGATCCATATGCAATAGACCCTACAGCAACTACTGCTAAAATTGTTCATATTTTATTTACAAAACTTACTATCAGATCTTTAAATCATGCTTCAACAGTTAAATCATCTGTTTTCATAACTTTTGCTGTTCATATACATGTTTCAATAGAACTTCCAATATCTCATCACAATTGGCAAGTTCAATTAGCAACATTCAATCAAAAAAATATTGTTATAATTGTAATAATTATTATTGCTATTTTTTTAAACATAATCTTTGATAAATTATTAATAGTTTTAATAATTCTATAAAAAGTTTTTGTTTTGTAAAGAAATAATTACAATAAAAAAGTAATACTATATACCTACCAACCACTATCTACTAACCTCTAAATATATGAACCTTGTTTTAACTTGTCCTTTTTGACTTGAAAGTATTGCAAAAAAAGAAATAGAATTACTTTGACTACCTATAATACATTCTCAAGACAAACAAATCACAACAGAATATAGTGAAAAAAATCTTGCAAAACTAAACTTATGGTCAAGAGTAGGAAATAAAGTCTATATAGAACTAGCTAGAAAAGATAAAATTGATTCATTTGATAAATTGTTTGATTTTGTAAAAAGTATTAAGTGGTCAGATTTTATACTAGAAGAAAATCCTATAATAGTTAATGCAACATCACATTACTCAAAACTTGAAAGTATCCCAGATATACAAAAAATATGAAAAAAAGCAATCGTAGAAAGTATAAAAAGCTGATTTTTAAGAGAAGATGATAAATATCCCTCTATATTTGTTGAGATTGTGCTATTAAAAGATACTTGTCAGATTTTGATAGATACGACAGGTGAAGCTCTTCACAAAAGGTGATACAGAAAACAGAGTTTAGAAGCTCCTCTCAGAGAAAATCTAGCAGCTTGACTTGTACTTCTATCTTCATGGAGATTTAGAGAAAATTTTTATGATATTTTTTGCTGAAGTTGAACAATAGTAATAGAAGCTGCACTAATAGCAAAAAATATTGCCCCTTGAATTAATAGGACCTTTGCTTTTGAAAAATTTAAATTTATAGACAAAGAAATAATTAAGCAAGAAAGAGAAATTGCAAAATCAAAAATCCTAAATAAATCTTATTCGATTTTTTGAAGCGATATAGACCCTGAAGCAATCAAGATAGCATCAAACAATGCAGAAATAGCTTGAGTATGAGATATAATAAAATTTGAATTGAGGGATTATGAAGATTTTTTAGAAACTCCTATTGCTTGAACACTTGTTTCAAATCCTCCATATGGAATAAGATTAAAAGATGAAAATCTGGAAGAAATATATAAAAATCTAGCAATTATTTTTAGTAAAAACAAAGAATTAAAATGATGAGTAATTACCAATTTTCAATTCTGAGATTTACTAAAAATTAATTATAAAAAAAGAAAATTATACAATTGACAAGAGCTATGTTACCTATATCTAAAAAGTTCTAATAACTAGATTTTAAAGCCAAAAATATTATATAAATTTTAAATCTTAAAAAAATTTTTAATATAAAATTAATATAAAAGTACTTTTAACTAAAAAAATTTGACTTAAATTGTAAAACCATTATATTTTATGAGAAACTTCTTATAGTTTAATTTAGAAAAATGATACAAAATCAACCAATAAACGATCAAAAACTTATTGATATATTCAAAAAAGTTTTGAGTTCTTTATGAGAAAAAGAGCAAAATGTTATTTCTAGAAGAATAGGATTAGCTGGTGAAAAAGAGACTCTACAATCTATCTGAAACTCATTTTCTCCAAATATTACAAGAGAAAGAGTAAGACAAATTGAAGATAGCTGAATAAAGAAAATGTGAAGGATTATAAAAGCTACAGATTTAACTTTGATACAAGATAAAGCAAAGGAGATTATTAATTTACATTCTTGATTAATTACAAAAGATAAACTTATAAATAACCTGATTAAAGAGCTTAACTTTAAAAATGATATCAATGCAAGTATCCTTGAAATAATTATTCAAGCTGATTATAATGTAGTTAAATCTAAACCAAAACTTTGAGTTAGAACTTATTTTAGTGTTCCAAATATAGGTAGAAAAGAAGTTGATTCTATTCATACTGAGATTACAAAAATCCTAAAAAGAAAATGAGATGTTATGGATAAAGAAACTCTTTACAATACTGTTAAAGATTCTTTAGCTTCATCTGTAAAATGAATAAACATAGTTTTGATAGACAATGTTGTTGATATATTTGAAGATATCGTTAAATGAGAAGAAACACTTATTGGGCTTGCTTCATGGAAGATTCTTAATCCAAAGACACTTAAAGACAAAGCATATTATGTTCTTAAAAAAGACAAGACTCCTATGCACTTTATAGATATCTCAAACAAGATTACAGAATATCTAGGAGACAAAGTTAAAATAAACACTATCCACAACGAATTAATTAGAAACAACGAATTTATCCTAATAGGAAGAGGTATATATGCACTAAAAGAATGGGGATTTACTCCAGGTACAATTATAAATGTAATTAGTGATATCCTTACAAAAAACAAAGAACCAATGACTACAGAAGAGATTATCAAAGAAGTTCTAAAAGTAAGAAATGTAAAAAGAACTACAATCTATATGAACCTACAAAACAAGAAGATTATAGAGAGAGTCTGAAGAAATTTCTACCAATTGAAAGAAAACAAGAAAATTGGGAAATAATTATAATTTTAAAAAATCTCGGAATTAATTCCGAGATTTTTTAAATTCTCTCTAAAAACAAAAAAATAGGATTTCTCCTATTTTTAAAATTCCCCTTATTATCTCCCAGCTTTTTTTCTATCATTTTCAGTAAGATATTTCTTTCTAAGTCTTATAGATTTTGGAGTAACTTCTACATATTCATCATTGCTTATGTAATCAAGTGCATCCTCTAGTGTAAATCTTCTTGGTGGAGTAAGTCTGATTGCTTCATCAGTTCCTGAGGCTCTGATGTTTGTTAATTGTTTATTTTTTGTAGCATTTACAGTTAAATCTCATCATTTTAGATGTTCTCAGATAATCATTCATTCATATATTTCTATTGCAGGATCTATAAATATAGGCCCTCTTTCTTGTAATTTCCATAGACTATATCCCATAGCAGTTCAAGCTTCTCAACTTATCATTGATCATACATCTCTTTTTTCTATATCTCATTTGTAAACATCGTATTTTTCAAAAGAACTAGTTAAAATTCATTCTCATTTTGTTAAAGTAACAAATTCTGATTTAAATCATAAAAGTCCTCTAGTTGGAACAAAAAATTCTAAACTTGTGATTCCATTTTCTTCACTCATTGTAAGCATTTCTCATTTTCTTTTTCACATTCTTTCAATTATAGCTCAAGCAGAAACTGAAGGTAAGTTTATAGCAACTCTTTCAATTGGTTCGTATTTAACTCAAGTTTTTTCTTTAAAGATTACTTCTGGAGCTCATACTTGTAATTCAAATCATTCTCTTCTCATATTTTCAATCAAAACTGATAGATGAAGTTCTCATCTTCCTGATACTATGTAGTTTTCATGAGTATCCAAGTCTATTTTTAATCATACATTTGTTTCTAATTCTCTCTCCAATCTATCTCTTATCTGTCTACCTGTTACAAATTTACCTTCTCTTCAAGCAAATGGTGAGTTATTTACTAAAAACTCCATTCTCAAAGTTGGTTCATCTATAGTTATAGCAGGAAGTGCTTCAACAGTATCGTTTTCACAAATTGTTTCTCAGATATATATATCTGAAATTCAAGCAATAGTTACTATATCTCAAGCTGAAGATTCTTTAGATTTTACTTTTTTCAATCATTCATTTGTAAGTATATCACTTATTCTTCATTTTCTTTTTTTTCAATCATTTCAGATTATCACGATATCTTGTCATTGTTTTACTGTTCCATCAGTGATCCTACCAACTCATAATCTTCATAGGAAATTATCATATGCTAGATTTGCTATTTGCATTCTAAAAGGAGCATCAGCTATATTTTCTCTTGGAGGTACTTTTTCGATAATCATATCTAAAAGTGGGTGGATGTTATCACTCTCATCGCTCAAATTTCTCTTTGCAATTCAATCACGAGCTATAGTATAACAAGAAGAAAAATCTAATTGTTCATCAGATGCATTTAATTGTACAAATAAATCAAATAAATGATCAATTACATAATCAGGTCTAGCTGTAGGTTTGTCTATCTTGTTGATAACAACTAATGGTTTTAATCCAAGTTCAAGTGATTTTCTTAGAACAAATTTTGTTTGTGGCATAGGTCCTTCATAAGCATCTACTACAAGTACTACACTATCAACCATTCTAAGTACTCTCTCTACCTCTGAACCAAAATCAGCATGTCATGGAGTATCAACAATATTGATTTTAAAATCTTTGTATTCTACAGATGTATTTTTTGAATAAATAGTGATTCATCTTTCTTTCTCTTGATCGTTACTATCCATTACACATCTTTCTACTTTTTCATTTTCTCTAAAAGTTCCACATTGTTTTAATAGAGCATCTACCAGAGTTGTTTTTCCATGATCTACATGGGCAATTATCGCTATGTTTATATATTTCATATTGAAAATTAAATAGTAAGTTTGTAAGCATCTATCTACATAAATAATAAAAAAGCCTTAGTACTTGTTACTAAAAACTAAAATACTTATTTTTTGAAATCATAAATACTTTCAAATCCGCAGGATTATATTTGAAAATCAGAAAAAGTAAAATTTAAATTTATTAATTATACACTAATTTTTTAATATATCAATACTTCATGTCTCGTTTTTCACTCAGTTAACATATACTTCCACATCTTGACTATTTTTTGTGATTTTTAATTTTGTCTTCATTATCTCTATATTTACTTGTCTTTGTTTTTTATCTATCTTGTCTAAACTATGTTTTCTCTCTGAGAACAAAAATCCCAAGAAAAATGAGATTATTATTAGGATTATTGATATAAGGATTTTTAAGTCTTTCATATATTACTAATTCATTACTACAGTCCCTTCCTTATCGCCTAGAATTGCTTTTTTTAAAGCATTTTTCTTAAATAAATTGACTATTTTAAGTGGCATTTTCTCATCACGAGCTAATGCAATTGCTGTTAAGTCCATTACCTTTAGATTTTTCTCAAGTACTTCATCGTATGTGATTTTATCGTAAATCTTTGCATCTTCAAACTTCTTTGGATCTTTATCGTAAACTCAATCTACTTTTGTTGCTTTTATTATCATATCAGCTTCAATCTCAAGTGCTCTCAAAACTCAACCTGAATCTGTAGTAAAATATGGATTTCCTGTTCATCAAGCAAATACCATAACTTTTCCATCCTCTAGATATTTTATTGCCTTTGTTTTATCAAATCTCTCTCAAATAGAATCATAGTTTACTGCTGTCATTAGTTTTGCCTTGACTTTATTATTGTTAAAATAATTTACCAAAGCAAGTCCGTTTATATAAGTTGCTGTCATTCACATATAATGAGAAGTGTGTTCATCAAATCATAAATTTTCTCAAAAAACTCATCTAAATATATTTCCTCATCAAATAACTATACCTATTTCAATATTCTCCTTTTGTAAATCTCTAATAATATCTTTAACATATTCCAAAATTTTTGGATCATATGTATTACCACTATCTCATGCCAATGCTTCTCATGATATTTTTAACAATACTCTTATATTTTTTTTAGACATAGATTTTATTTTAATTTTTAAACAATTTATCAGTTTTTAAAGTCTCATCAAAAGAAACATCTTTTAACTCATAATTTTTCAATTTTATACTTTCTTTTGTAACTCAAGTTCATGTTTCTAAAAGTAGTATTCAATAAGTTTTTTTCTCATAATCTATATAATGCTTTTCATAATAATAATCATCTCAATCTAATCTAAGTACATAAAATCAAATAGATTTTCACTTAACTATATCTCTACAACTATTCCAATATGAAAAACCATAATTTTCTACTAAATAATCTGTGAGTTTTTGACTTTCACAAGTGATTTCTGAAACATTGTCATTATTTGAGATTTTCAGATTTTTTACATCATTTAATCCCAATATTTCTGTATCACTTATTGCATCAACTGGATTTTGAGAATTTTTAATTTCTTTTTCAGGTATATTTATTTCGATTTTAATTTTATATGTTGTTTCTCATGAATATGCAGTAAATATATACTCATTTAATCAGAAATCCATAGTTTTAAAATTAGATGAAGCAAGATATTTAAATCTTGTATCTCATGGTTTATATTGTTTTAATTTATACAAATCTGTTGGATATTTTGATGATTCATTTGAAAAATTTACTTCTATTCTATCTACATTTCATAACACTTTCCCATTAATGTAAAATTCTCCACTATAAAAATCTTTATCACTTAGGTCTTCAATCTCAATCAATGGTTCTCATGAAGTAAGTGCAGTAACATTAGTTGTAGGTTCATTAGTATCTATATCTATTTCTTCATTAGTTTCATCTAACTCTCATGTTTCAGTATTTTCAGACATTATATCATCAGAATTTGATACAACCTGTTCTCAAAGTAATTCTTCTTTTGCTTTAGTTACATCATCATCACTTTTTTTTCCAAAAAGCGAACAAGAACTTAGTAAAATAGTTACTATTATTAAAACTATAATTTTTTTCATATATTTTTGTTAAATAATAATTTTCTTATTTTATTCATTTATATAAGTCTTCTCATTCTCCTGCAAATTTTGTTGCAACTAAATCTATTACCATACCATAAAATGCTCCTGATAATACTGTCATCCAAGCAACTAAAGCTGCTTCTTGATATCCCATTATAAAAGGTCCAAAAACCATATCAATACTTACAAAAGCTCAAATCAATGCTCATCTAAAAACAGGATACATCCTAAATCCAAATAATGGATGTTTTGTCATAAATCCAGAAAATGTAATAGCAAATCAGATTAATAATCTATTAAACATAATCCCCAACATTAGAGGTCCTCCCCAATATCATGGATTTTCCATCAGTTTTGGATCACCACTCCAAGCTAAATAAGAACACAGAAAACCAAATACTAAAGCAAGTAAAACAGAGATAGCAAATCTCTTAACAAGCGGTTTACAAGGAGTCTTTTTTTTATCTTTTTTTGACATAATGAATTTATTAAATAATAAACACTTATAATATAATCCAGTTTTACAAAAAATAAAGTTTTTCTTTTTATTGGCTTAATAAAAATTTGATTTTATACGATTTTTTCATATTATTTTTTTGGCTTAAAGATAATATTTACCCTTATTCTCTTTCCCTATTAATCTCTTATACTTTACTTTTATGAAAGAAAAATTAAAAAATCTAAGAATTTTATTTGAAACTGAGCTTAAAAACTGTAAAAATTCAACTGATTTAAAAACTCTCGAAGATAAACTTCTTTGAAAAGCTTGAGAACTTAAAGAAATCTTAAAATGACTAAAGGATTTATCAGTAGATGAAAAAAAAGAATTCTGACAAGAATCAAATAGTCTAAAAGTGTTTATAGAAGAATCTCTAAAAGAAAAAGAATTAGAATTGAAAAATGCACAATTTAAAGATATAGAAAACAAAGAAAAGATAGATGTAAGTTTAGAATTTCCTTCAGAAGGTACTGGGCATTATCATCCAATCAGCATTACTTCAAAACTACTAGAAGAGATTTTTATATCACTTGGTTTCAAGATAGAAGATGGTCCTCAAATAGAAAAAGTTGAATACAATTTTGATAAATTAAATATCCCTGCAGATCATCCTGCTCGTGATGTTTGGGATACTTTTTGGATAAGTGATGCTATTAACAATGCACTAGAAGATAAAGAAAAGTTTTTATTAAGAACTCACACTTCACCAGTTCAAATCAGAACTATGCTAGAAAAAAAATTACCAATCAAGATTATTGTTCCAGGTAGAGTATTTAGATATGAACAAGAAGATGCTAGACATACATGTAATTTTTATCAATTGGAAGGACTTGTAGTAGGAAAATGAGTGACATTTTGAGACCTAAAATGGACACTAGACACAGTTATGAAAAAACTCCTATGAGATGACACAACTCTTAGATTTAGACCATATATATTCCCATTTACAGAGCCAAGTGCTGAAGTAGATGTAAGTTGTCAAATATGTAAATGAAAATGAGGAAATTGCTGAATGTGTAGTTGATCAGGATGGGTAGA
>SAAG01000032.1 GCA_010119095.1 Candidatus Altimarinota bacterium | reverse complement strand
ACCAAACAAAAAAACACAAAAATAAAAACAAAAACAAGGTGTAAAAAAATGAAATAAATCATATCCATCTTTTCTAATTAATTTTCTAGAAAAAGAAAGTTGGTTTAATAAGATGGATATAATCTATTTTCAAAATTCACCTTCAAAAAACAATAAAAAAACCAAAAAAATAAAAACAAAAGAGCATGGTGAAATCGCTCTATAAAAATTACCCAAGGATAGTAAGAAAGTTATATATAGAGTTCTTTTGAATCTCTACATATAACAAAACAGAAATAAAGGTTATTTCTAAAAAATAAATCCCTTTTCCCCTGGACATCAAAAAAATATTTTTATATAGTCCAGGTATGTGAAACTGGATTATACAAAAAAGCTAAGTCACTTCTACCAAGAATACTTAGCTCCTTTTTTTGTCTAAAAATAATATATTAATTTTATCTAATTCCTTTCCCAAACTCTAAATTTATCTACTCTAATTCTACCTCAATTTGCTTCTACAGATAATTCATGTAATCACATATCTAAATCAACAGTTACAAAGTAAGAACAATAAGCCCGGTTCCATGCAGTTTCATAACATTCTTCTGTAAGCTTATCTGTTGGAACAACACTTTGTTCAATCCCATCAACAAAGACTTTTTTTTATAAAGATAATTGAAATATTGTAATGAATCATTTATTCAAGTTGATCAAAAAATTTCTATTTTATATTCTCAATTATTGTAAACCAAGAAATTTGAACTTATCTTATGACTATCATCTAAATTTAAAACAGCATATGAAGTTGTTGTAGGAGTAGTACTAGATAAAGGAAATACACCTGCACTAGTTCCCACATCAATTCTATATCATTCTTCAAATTGCCACCGATAGTTATAAAAAATATCCTCTTTTATTTGAGTATTTGATACAAGTTCAGGTTTATAGTAATTAAATAAATACCTATAATTACTTTGTATATCTGCACTTGTTGTTACCGAAGGTTTTCTTCTCCAAGTATTATATTTTTCTGTATCTCTAGCAGCTATAAATCAGTTATTTTTTACAAGCTCAATTATTAAATCATTTTGAGCTCCAAATGGATAAGCAAAAGTACTTACATTAAAACCATGATTTACTAACATTTGTTTAGAGTTAGCAATTTCTAGATTTGCATCATTTAAAGTTAAGGTCGTTAAATCTTTATGATTCATTGTATGTGAAGCTATCTCATTACCAGCATCTCTAATTGCTACAACTTGATCCCAATTTACATATCCACTAAAACCTTGATCTATGTAATTAGTTACAATATAAAATGTTGCAACTACTCCTTTATCTATTAATATAGGAAGAGCAACTTCATAATTATTTAAAGCTCCATCATCAAAGTTCATTGCACAAGCATTTTTTGGAATTTTGATATCTTTGCTGATATAGTTATTTACTAAATCTGCCAATGTATACCATTTACATCATAAAACATTATTAGCATAATCTATCTGGTTTATAAAATCAGTTTTATGAATTTCTAAAGTAGGTTCTGTAATAAGTTCATTATCGTTTAAAACTGAATGGTATCCAAAAATAGGTAAAGTATCTTCTTGAACTAAGTTCCATGTTACAGGGATAACTATACTTGAACGAATTCAATACCTAAATCTATCTACTCTTATTCTTGAATTTACTGATTCAACTTCTAAAGTATGCTCTCCTGAATTTAAGTTTATTGCAACTAATACTGAACAAAAATGTGACCCCCAAACTGTAACACAACCTGAAAGATCACCTTTATATTTTAGAAGTTCAACACCATCTATATATATTTTTGTTCTATCAATACGAGAGTATGGATCATCATAAGTATTGTACCCTGTGTATGTATATAAATCAAAAATGTAGTCTCCTGAATCTTCTGCAAAGAAACTATAACTAATCTTGTCTAATGTATCCGGTAATTCTAGTACAGCCCCATCCATATCTCCTGAAAAACTTGAAGATAATAGTACTTTAATGTTAGAATTAGGATCAGATTCTATAACATAACTATTTTCTGCCTGAATCCATGTTCAATAATTAACATTGAAATTTGGTACGAGTACTGATGAAGATAAAATACTGTATCTAAATCTATCAAGTCTTAATTTAGAATTTGCTGACTCTATTTCTAACTTGTGAATACCTGTAGTTAAATCAGCATCAATATAATATGGACAGTAATACCAATTCCAGACGGTTACACATTCAGACTCATTTCCTAATGTAATAGTACGCAAGACATCATCTACATAGACTTTAGTTCTGTCAATTCTAGCATACTTATTACTATCTGTATAATAACCTGTATAAGTGATTAATTCCATTTTTATATTACCTCATTCACTAACATCAAAGTTAACGCTTATTCTATCTGTAGTATCACCTAGTTCCAAGACTCAACCATCCATATCTCCTAAAAAATCTGATGAATATAATTTATTAATGTCATTATCTAAATCATTTACAACCTCATAATTATCTTCAAATTGTTTCCAATCACTATAAATAATATCTACAGAAAATGAATTACTTCATTATATGCAATCAATTATTGAAGAATTAAATAGTCTAAGTAAATCAAAAAGACATACAGATACATTTAAAGAATGTAATATAACACTTAATAATATATTAAAACAAATAATTAGAGATGAGACTACAAAATCATATTTATTATCTTGAACAAATACTTCTGAGATGTATCATTTAAGAGAAAGTATTATTATTGATTTCTTTGATTTTATAGATCAAGATATAATAGAATTATTATCAGCACACATAGATATTGAAGAAAGTATAGATATTGAAGAACCAAAATGAGAAAAAAATGGTGATAAAGAAGAAGAAGAGAAAGTAGATTACTTAGAAGATTTAGATGATATAGATGATTTAAGAGATCCAAATGAAGATGAACTAGATTGAATTTCCCAATTAAATGAAAATCAATGAATTAAATTAGAATAATAAAAATAAAACTATAAATTAAATTAATTTATAGTTTTATTTTTACATTTTTAATTTTATTACAGCTTCTTCATATCATTTTTTATACAACTCCCCTACTTTTTCAAAGTCATGAAACTCAAATTCTCATAAATTTGGAGCAAGTAATATAATATTTTTTCAATTATTTTTTGCGATTTCAATTGTTAAATCTTCGTTGGTACACATTGAAATAATTATAAGTTTTTTTATAATTTCCAGATTATATCAGAAAAACAATTTTTTAAACTTAAAGTTAAATAATCTGTTGTGAGTATTTATTTTTCTTCAATAATCTCTTACAGCAGAAACAGCAATTATATTTTTTCAATCTAATTCCAAAATAGGTAAATTTGATTTAAATCATCCATCAATGAACATTGATTTATCATAATCAAAAGTAGAAAATATCATTGGCAAACTTATACTTGCTCTTATTGCATCAATAATTTTTCACCTAACAAATACAACTTTTTCTCATGAATTTAAATCAGTAGCAATAATTTTTAAGGATATTTTAGTATCTTCAATTTTCAAATTTCAAAATATTTCCTCCAAGAATTTATATATTTTATTTCACTTAATTAATCATTTTCTAAAATCTAAATCAGCTAATTTTTTAATTTTAATATCTTTTGCTATATTTTTTATCTCTTCTGATGTTATTCATACAGCAAAACATGCTCAAATAATTGATCACATACTAGTTCAAGAAATTTCATTAATCTGTATATTATTTTCTTCAATGTACTTCAAAACTCCAATATGACAAAGTCATTTTGCAGCTCATCAGCCCAATGCTAGTGAATAAGATTTTTTCATAATATTCAAAATAAATAAATATTTATAAATTATTATATATATATAATTAAAAAGTAAAATATATACAATAATTTCTAGTAATTTATAAAAATATATGATAAAATATTATTAATCTAATAGTAAAATAAATGTTTATGAAGAAAATTTTGGTTTTATGATGATACGGAAACATATGACAAGTTGTAATAAAGGATTTAATAGATTCTTGATTTTTTGTGTGAATTGCATGAAGAGATAATTATAAAATTGATAATTTCATAAAAAAACTTAAAGGAAATAATTATGAAAAAGTTATAATTGACTTGAAAAATGAATTGAGTTTAATGGAAATATTTAAAAAATATGATTTAGTTGTAAACTGTTTGGAATATACTTACAATCAAGTTATTCTAGATTTGTGTATAAAAACATGAAAAAACTATGTAGATTTATGAGATGATTACAACTGAATAAAAACATCTATTTCAAAAAATTCCTTAGCTAAAAAGAATAAAATAACTGCATGTTTATGAGCATGATCTTCCCCATGAATAGTGAATATACTAACAAAATATGCTGTAAAAGAAATGAAAAAAATTGAAACTATTACAATATCTTTTAGTGATGAAATAAAAAATACACCAAAAAATATGTTACCTTTTAATTTTGCAACTGTAGTTGAAGAAATACTTTGAGATGCACTAGTTTTTGAAGATTGAAAATATAAATTTGTAAAATGAAGTACTGTAAGAATAGATGCTGATTTTTGTAGAATATGAACTGATAACAATAGTTGTTTATTACCATGAAGCTATATAACAAATCATGATGAACAATTATCCCTTCCTGATTATCTAAAAGAAAAATGAATACAAAATGTATATTTTGTTATGAAACATAGTGAAAATGTCATTTCATTAGTTAAAAGTTTAAACGAATTTTGATTTTTAGATAAACAAAAAATAAATATAAAGTGAGTTGAAATAAGTCCTTTTGAATTTACAAATATGATAATGTCAAAATTTGCCCCACAAAATTTTTTAGTAGATGATAAAGAAAGTTTATTCATAAAACTTGACGAAAAAATTGTTGAAATCGTGAATTATTCTGTTGACTGAGTTCCTGCTTGAGTAGTAAATACTTGAATCGGATGTTCACTAATTTCTCAATATATTTCTAATAATAATTTAGCTCGTTGAGTACATCATCCTGAAGATTTAGTTAATGATAAATGGTTTATTAATGAACTAAAAAAAAGAAAATTTGAAATTTATATAGATTGAAAAAATATATAAAAAAACAAAGAGAAATTTCTCTTTGTTTTTTATTATGGTTTATTAATAATTATACTTCTATAATCCATCAAACTCCACTTTCTCATCCATTCTTGAATATCATATTTATGATAACCTGTATCACTATCCCAAACAATAATTTTTTTAGGATTTAAAATTCATCCTTCATATCATAGAAGATAAAAAGCATGTTCTCAAATAAGTCAAATGTGTTTTTTTATTTCATAATCTTCTATATAAAACCACTCAATTTTTCTATCAATTAATGTAGATGTACAATAATTTTTTGCATATATTTTATTATCAACTTTTTCTTGAGTTATATCTAGTTTATTTATTGTTCAATCATCATATTCTATCCTTGTACACCAATCCCCCCAAAGTTGAATCATGTTTCATTTTGCTAAATTTTTCAATAAAAATGTCAGATGAGATTTAGCTGTAAAATTATTATTATGATTATCTTTAGTAATTATATTATAATTTAAACCATATTCTTTATATACATTACCTATAGGTTTTTCATAAACTCCATATCAAGTCATATCTCGTTGTGTAGGTTTTGTTATTTCATTTTCTCAATAATAATCTATATATCAGACAAATCACTTATTTGGATTTCCCCAAAAAAGTTTGTTTTCATAAGTGTATGGTAATTTATTAAAATATGTTTTATCAATTTTATCCAAAATATCGTCTTCAGTTACATTTTTTCACTTTAGATGAGTCAATATATCAGCTGTTACAGATAACTCACAAGATAAGGGTTTATTTTGTATTCTCTTATGTTTTATCATAGATGATATATCTAGATTTTCTTGATATTTTGGAGTATAAATATAATTATGTATATAACTTTTTCATTTATATTTTATAATAATTTCTATATTATTCTCATTTATGATATCAATTATTTCTAAATAATATTTTTTATTTATCTTATCATTAATAATATTAGCTATCTCTTGATTTTTTGTAGAGATCTCTAATTTATTTAAATTTGATTCATTTAATTTTGAGTAATTCAAAATAAGTATTTTTTCGTTTGCATATGTTTGACTAAAGACAATCGAAAAAAATACAAGAAAAAATAGTACTTTTATTATTTTAAGCATTAAATTTATTAAGTGATTTATATAATATCCACATCTTATTCAATTTTTATTTTTTCCAAAATATTTATTTTTTTAAATATTCAGGAACTTCATATTTATCAAATTCAGGTAATAGTTTTTTCCCATAAATAGTTCTACTTATTACTTCTGCTGCACATTTTGCTCACATAAGAGCGATATGTGGTTTTGGTTCTCATCCAGGAATTCAAACAAATCTAAGTGATTCATCAAGATTTATTTTATAAATCCCTCTTTCTATTAAAATCTTTTTTCATAAATCCAAATGCTTTGCGAAAACAACACTATGAGTATCTATACTTCTATGCCCTAATGGATATTTAAGTCCAGCTTTCTTATAACTCTCAACCAAAAAATCTATATCACTTTTCGGATTTTGTCATATTAGAATCTGAGGACTTGGACAAGTCTTTAACCAAGCATCAAATTTTTTTATAAGTTCTACTAGACTCATTTTATTTGGGTCTTGTATCTCCTCTACACTATATCAATTTATCTTAAGTGCCTCATCTACCCAAGTTGCTCATTCCCAAATCCTACACTCAGCATAAAATTGATTTGTAGGATTAAAAAAATCTACAGCCCCAAGACTTACAAGTGAATTTGTAATATGATCTAATCATGTAAATTCTCAATCAATAGAAATCATAAATAATAATAAAAAAATAAAACTATATAATTTGTTTTTTCAGATAATTTCATTATAGTTTTTAAAGAAATTTTGTAAAGCTAAATAAATAAGTTTAAAAATAACATTAATATAATTTACTAATATATGACATTAATAATAACCCTTTTTCTTATATTTAATTTTTTTCTTCTTAAGAAATTATTTATTAATTTATTTAAAAGAAATATAATTATTATCAGTATTCTCATAAATATTATTTTTCTATTTATTTCTTACTCAATTAACATAGATGAAAAATTTTATATTTATTATTCCACATCAGTCCTATCATTAAATTTATCAATCTATATATCATTAATAATTGATCATATAAAACATTATCTTAATAAAACTAGACTTGAAAAGATAAACAAGTTTATAGATAAATATTGAATCTATTTTCTATTGCTTATATTTTTTATTTTAATAAATTATATTACTTTCTCAAAACATTTAAATTTTTCTAGTAATGCATTTGATTTATGAATCTTTGATCAAGTTGCATGGAAATATTCAAATTTTGATTTCCCTCCATCATCTTCAATAAGAATGATTGATAATATATTATGAGATCATTTTAAACCAATTTTATTTATATATTGACTTCTATACAACATCTATCCTTCACCATTAATTTTAATATTTCTTCAAAATTTATTTTTTATATTATGAGCATACTGAATCTATAAAATTATAAATCATAAGATAAACAATCCTTTAATATGAATATTATTTATAATTTTATATCTAAGCTTTATTTGAAATATTAATGCTCTACTCTTCGATTTTCATCCAATGGTAATAGCAGTATCTATGTTCCCATGGTTATTTTATTTTTCCATTACAAAAAAATGGTTATATTTTTATCTTCTAATAATCCCTATTCTGTTTACTAAAGAGAATATGAGTTTATATATAATGTTTTTTTGAATTTATCAATTTTTATTCCAAAAAGAAAGAATCAAATGAAGTATAACTTTCCTAATATGAGTAATATATTTTTACTTTGTAATGAATGTATTTATCCCTTATATGTGATGAACTGGTAAATCCTATTGGTCATATGATTTAATATGAAATAACCCAAAAGAACTAATTATAAATACTATAATTCATCCAATCAATTTTTTAAATGTAATTTTTTCAGAACCACAAAAGATTATTACTTACCTTCATTATTTATGATCTGGATTATTATTTGCAATAAATCCAATTATTATACTATTAATCCCATCATTTGCCCAAAAATTTTTGTCAACTAGACAAGAATTTTGGTGATTAAACTTTCACTATTCTATAGATGTATACTGGGTTATAATAATTTGAATTATATATTTCTTATTCTTAATTAAAAAGAAATATAATAAAAATTATAAAGAGATATGGATTATAATAGTTACATTTATCTTTATTAATTCATTAACCATTAATATATATAATAATCCTCTATCATACATTAATTATAATTTAGAAAATAAAAAGACTCTACTTAGTATACTGAAAATAATTTGACCAAATGATTCAGTATCAGCTCAAAATACAATAGTTCCACATTTATCTCATAGAGAAAGGATCTATGTATTTCCAATAGTACAAGATTCTGAATATATTATTTTAAACACAAAAGTAAAAGATACAGATTTATGGCCATTTAATTCTAGACTTGAATACAACAATTATATATTAAGAATATCTAATAAAGAAGATGCAATAGAGCCATTACAAAGACCAATTTTTAGAAAAATAGCAAAAATAAACAACAAATATCAATTAATAAAATATGAAGAATGAATATTATTATTCAAAAAAATTCATTAAAAAGAAAAAACATTTTAGTTTTACATAAAATTAATTATAATTTTTCAAATTTAAAATGTAACATGAATTAGATGTTTTTTATATTTGAAAAAATAAAAATTAACTTAAAGATTTTTATAAAGTATGGAATTGTTTGACTTAGTTGAACAGCTATTGATATATGATCTTTATATATATTTGTAGACTTGTTAGGAATAAATTTATATATATGAGTTACTCTTTCTTTTATTTTGGCTGTAATTAACAATTTTTTATTAAATAAAATATGGACATTTAGAGATAAATCAATCAAATACAAAAGACAATTTGCCAAATTTTTTATTGTGTCAATTAT
This sequence comes from Candidatus Altimarinota bacterium, assembly GCA_010119095.1. Classification (GTDB taxonomy): domain Bacteria; phylum Patescibacteriota; class Gracilibacteria; order BD1-5; family UBA6164; genus Altimarinus. Next base: position 4,347 of record SAAG01000032.1, on the reverse strand, counting down.
ATGATTTTCACTAACTATGGCTTGTATGTATGTATTAGTTGACATACTTCAGATATATTACATATATTCAAAGATCATTACATCAATTATTGTTGTTTTATGGAATTTTTTATGAAATAAATATTGGACATTTAAAAGTAAAATGAAACTTGACATAACACAAAAAGATGACTTCGATATATTTTTAAGCGTTATTATCCCTGCTTATAACGAAGAAAAAAGAATAATTGATACATTAAATAAGGTTATAAAATACCTTTCAAATAAAGATTACAATTACGAGATAATTATAATAAATGACTGAAGCAAGGATAAAACTAATGACATAATAAATAAGTCATTTAATGACGATAGAATAAAAACTATTTCATATAATAATAATATGTGAAAATGATATGCAGTAAAACAATGAATGTTAGCTGGAACTTGAAAATATTTGCTATTTATGGATGCTGATAACTCAACCCCAATTGAAGAGCTTGATAAATTATTATATTATAAAGATGAATATGATGTAATTATATGATCAAGATATATGAAAAATAGCAATATAATAATAAAACAAAGCAAATTTAGAATTGCTATAAGTAGAGTTTGAAATTTTATTATAAGTCTTTTTCTAATTGATTGAATTACAGATACTCAATGTGGTTTTAAATTATTTCAGCACAATGTAGCAAAAAATATTTTTAAATTTCAAAAAATAAATTGATTTTGATTTGATATGGAAATCCTATTTATTGCATGAATTCAATGAATTAAAATCAAGGAAGTGCCAGTTAACTGGTTAAATGACTTTAACTCAAAATTATCCCCATTAAAACACTCAGTAAAAACATTACTAGAATTAGTTTACATAAAATTAAACTACTTCTTTGATTGATATAAATAATACAGATTATTCTTGTCTTTCAATAAACTTATCTATTAATGATAACAATATTATTAAATAGAAAAATATAAAATATCTCTCTTGAATATTTGGAAATAATAATAATTTTAAAAATAATGCTATCGTGATAACTCAGATAAATCAAATTTTAAATTTTTTTATTCATTTACCATATCTAATTCAACTATATAATAAATATAATGTTATTGTTAAATACGTTGATAATAATGAAAATGTTGAATTTCATTTAAATCATAAAATTCCTCCTATCATACTAGCTACAGTTTTAAAGTAATCACTAAAAGAAAAAACTACACTAGTATTTTCTGGATCATATATTTGTCATAAAAATGAATGGTGAAATAATTTTATATATCAATAATTCAGATAAACACTATTTATTAGTTTGTAAGTTAAAAGTCATAGAATTAATGTTCCTATAAATATTTTATTATCAATTTTATAATCTTTTTCTACAAAAAATCTCAGATATACTAATAAAACTGATAAATAAATTATATTATCTGTTCTTATTCATAAGGATATAACTATAACAAACAATCATATAAAAATATATTTTTTGTTAATTATCAAATAATAAGAAAAAAATAACAACAAAGTTGAAAACATATCTGGGGTTGTTATCCTTGATCACAAAATCAAAAAAGAAGAAAGAACTACAGGGATTAATAAAATCATTATATATGGGTCTTTTTTTATCTTATCCTTATATAGTAATAAAACTATCGTTGAGATTAAAATATATGATAATATCGATAATATTTTAAAAGAATTTATTATTGAAAAACCAATAAATTTATTAAATAAATAAATTGTGCTTGTGTATAAAAACTTTATTGAAAAAAATGGAAATTGATTATTAAAAACTTCTTTATCTGAATGTACTTTTTGCCTATATTCGTTAGCATTAACCAGTATATTATATCTTTCACTACTAACTCACTCTTTAATTAAATCATAAGTATTTTTATGTACATAATTTAAATTACTGTTATCTACATTAAGTACAATTCATATATAAGGAATTATATCCCACTCATACCAGATATTTTTATATGACAATATTGATACAAATGATAAAAATAATACATATATTGATATAAAAAAATCAAAAACTTCTTTTTCATAGCATTAATTACATATTAAAATAAGAATAGATAACAAAATTAACGATTAATAAATGAAGTCAGTAGAAATATTCTTTTTCTCAATATGGATATCATCATCTTTTATTACAATATCATATTTTCTGATTCAAGCTTGTTTATAAAAATTGAAAGTATATTTTTCACATTTTTCATTTGGTAAAATATAATTTATAGTCATTGATTTGGTTTCAAATCTCCTTGTTTGTAAATAAAAACTTACATATTTAAGACCTGCAGTTTCTTCAATTTTATAATTTCTATCTTCTTTTATAATTGCATTTTTTGGAAGTAACACTTTTATATATTGCCAGTTATTTCAAGTTCATTGTATATGCATAATCTTTGGATCTCTTATTTCATACTTCTTAATTAAGTCCCTAATATAATTCTCATCATCCAATGTAAAATTATGACTTAAAGAAAGTTTAAGAGAAGTATCAATACTACAATCTTTATTTTGTTTGATTGTCTTTTCATACTTTCTAACAACATATCTATCAGATTTATTTGAAGAAATAGATGTATATACAGGATAAGCAAAATCTATTGATGAATTATAATCAATTGTTCAATTAATATCTAATTCTTGTAATAATTTGTTTTCTTTTTCATTAAAACTATATACTACTATTTCTCTTTTAACTATATGATCAATAATAATTCTCAAGTAAGATAAATAATTTCATTCTTTAATTAACTTAGATTTAAATTCAATAATAAAATCAAACAATATCTGTTTTGGAGTTCCTATAACTCACTCCTTAAATTTTTTTGATTCTACTAACAATGACATAATCTCAGAAAAATTATTATGTCTTATATTTTCATCAATTTTATTAAAACTTACATTTCAAGTTAACTTTAGAAAATCTTCAATTATTGTATTATTTATATAGATAATTCAATCCAGATTATATCCTATTTTTTTCATATAGAAGTTAATACTGTTACTTGAATTACCATAATTTGATGAATAATTTGCATCTCTTAACCATAAAATTTTTGTTAATTTATTTATTCATTCTGGTGGTTTAATTTTATCAAAATCTTCCTTTTTTAAATTCCATTCGTGAGCATAAACATCTTGAGTATCAAATTTAGTTATTTTTCATTTATAAATATGAATAACTCACATACTTCACATAAATCATCCTGTTGGTCTTATTTCATCTGCATTTTGAAAAACTACCAGATACTGTTTTTCTTTTTTGTCTCACAGTATATTTAAAAACGTTTCGTAATTATTTTTGATAATTAATAAATATTTTTCAAGACTATTTAAGTATTTTTTTCAAATTTCAAATTTTGCATTAAGTGGCCCCTGATTTAAATCAGTAATTGAATTATATTCTACAAGTGCTTTTCTAAGATCTTTTTCAATAGCAAATACTTCATTTTTTGATCAACTCAATACTGTTGCAATCTCAACATTATCTACTCAATCTTTTTTTATACTTAAATTAACATTATTATAAACCTTGATAAGATTATTCATTGTATAAGCAATCTGTTTTCATCAATCTATAATATGACTTGGAACTTGTACTTTCTCAGTAGGAATTAATGAAAATGGTTTAAATAAAAAAGAGGCTATTCTAAAATCATTAATAGAATTACTAATAAGCTCTTTAATAACTTTCTCATCCTTTGTATTTCTGATTTCAATTAAATTTTGATATCATGAATTAACTTTATTTTCAATAACTATTTTACATAACCATATAACACATAAAAGAACAAAAATAGTCACTATAAAAACGTAGGCTCTAAAATAAAGAACTTTGTATTGATTAATTAAAGAAAATATTTTATTTCAAATAACTTTTTTATATATTTTTATCATTACTTTTTTAGTTTTAGATCAAACTTCTTTTTTGAAAAGAAAAAATTTTATATTATTAAAAGCTTTTATAAAAAAGCTTTGTTTATTAGAACTTAATGCATCAAAATTATTTGTATAATTCTTATCAACTTTAATATACTCTTTTGTTGATAAATCAATATCTTTAAGCTTAGTTTTAATATCAGTAATATTTTTTTCTACTTTTTTTTCATCTTCTATTCCATCATCTTTTTCAATCATAAATAATTATTTATTTCATAATTAAAAGTAAAAAGAAAATAATTCTATTCACTATTCACTAAAAACTATTCTCTATATTTATATACCTATTCCATCTCTAAGAGTATTGATTTCTTGAAGTAAGTTTTTATCTTTTTTCATTATTTGTTCAAGTTTATTGCAACTATAAAGTACTGCTGCATGGTTTCTTCAAGAAAATATAT
>SAAG01000126.1 GCA_010119095.1 Candidatus Altimarinota bacterium | reverse complement strand
TATTTTTCTGCATCTTCTTTAAGTTTCATAAGTACATGAGCTGAGATTTGTTCTGGTCTCACATCTTTTTTATCAAAATTGATCAATGCTTCAGATTCATTTCATTTATTAACTGTAAAAGGTACATTTTTTATTTCTCCAGATACTTCGTCATATTTTCTACCTATAAATCTCTTTGCTGAATAAATTGTTCATTTTGGATTTGTTATAGCTTGTCTTTTTGCTGGAGTACCCACGATTATATTACCATCTTTGCTTGCAACAATCGATGGAGTAGTTCTGTTTCATTCTAGATTTGGTATTACTTTTGGTTCACCTCATTCCATAAAGGCAACACAAGAGTTTGTAGTTCAAAGGTCTATTCAGATAATCTTTCACATAGTTTTAATTTGTTAATATTAAAATATAAAAGTATAAAACTTTATACTTATTACTAATATTTTATTCTTTTTTTTTACCCTGTCAAATTTATTTTAGCACTTTTTTTACTTTGGTGCTAAATTAGTTATTTTTTACTCTTCTCTATACTAAAAAACAATATTATTTTTGATTTGACTTTTTTAGATTTTAGTATTATAATAAATGTACTTAAATAATAACTTTGATAAATATGTGACCAGTTATTAGTAGTACAACAAATGATGATATAAAAAAAGAAAAATGAATTAAAAATGATTCATTGATTTCTTGATGAGAAATCCAGAAAGAAGATGTAAATACTGATACAAACTTACCAAAAGATAACTTTAGTAAGAAACATCTATGAGAATACAACATTAGACTAAAACATATACTTGCATCATTGATAGACTGAATTCCATTTTGAGAATATAAAGACAAGGGGGATTTATATGCAAATATGATTAAATACAATACTGAAATCAGAAAAGCTGTAGAAAATGCTGGAAATACTGCAGACGATTATCAAGAATTAGATAAAACCTGAACATAAAAAAGAGATAATTTAAAATTATCTCTTTTATTTTTCTTGAATTTTTATTTTTTTTAATTAAAATACAACAAATAACATTTAATTATGAATTATGGAAGAAAAAGAAATAAAAGATAACTCTGAAATTGAAAACGAAGATATAGATGATGGTTTAGTTGAAGTTGTTGAAGAAGAAATAAGTGATAATGAAGATACATTTAAAGATAATAACCCCGAAAATCAATACCCAAGTAGTACAAACAAGCTTACTGCTGTAATTTACTTAGTTATTTTTGTATCTATTTTAATTTGAGTTTACTTTTATGTAAAACAAAATCCAGATTTATTAAAACAAATTACTGGGAACGAAAGCTCTCAAACATGAGAAACTGATACAAATACATGAGAAGAAAATATTATTGATACAAATTCTTGAATTGTTGATGATAATACTAATTCAGAAAATATTGATAACAGTACTTTAATTAATGAATGAACTAATTCTAATAAAGATCCATCAAATACTTCAACATCTTCTTCCTGAACAGCTACTGAAGAAGTAATTATAGAAGATTTTGAAAAAGAACTTGACTCTTTATTTGATGCAATAGACGAAAATGCTAAATAATATTATAGAAATAATAATTAGTCAATTAAACAAAAAAGAAGAAATTGCTCCTTTTTTGTTTTTGTGAAATAATATTTCAAAAGTTAATAACGAAATAGAAATCCTATGTAATGATTTATGTGAAAAATTGGATATAAATAAAAACTATGTCTTTAAATTAGTTGATGATGATACTAAAATAAAAGTAAGAGATATAAAAGATTTTCTTGAAAGAATTTATATTACTCCCCCTTACAAAGCTCAGATATTTTTTATTGAAAATATATGAAGAATGACTGAAGAGTCAGCAAATAGTTGTTTAAAAATATTTGAAGAGCCATGAGTTTGAAATTTGATTTTTCTAACAAATGAATCAGAATCAAGTATACTTGATACTATATTGAGTAGATGTACTATAGTAAATTTTGATAATAAAGAAGATGACATAAAAAATGATTTTTATTATAGTATGATTGATGATTATATAAGAGGAATAAATTATTCTCTTGCTTCATATATCTTCAAGGAGAAACTTGAAAAAGAGGCATATATAAAAATACTTAAAAATCTTATTATTTATTTTAGAGAAAAACTTATTTATCTAGATTTCATAGAAAAAATAAATGACGACATAAATTGAATTCAAAAAAATAATCTACTTCCAAAGTATGTATTGGATAAATACCTAATTAAAATAAAAAATTAACATCATTTATTGAATTTTTTGTATAAATATAGTATCATATCAATATAGATACTAATTTATTTTTATGCTTGAGATAGTAATAGTTACTATATTTATATCTACATTCTTAAATATCTTTTTCAAAAGATATTCTATACCAACAATTATTTGATACATAATAACATGAGTATGTATCAGTTTTTTGTTTGATATATGAACAAGTGAAAGTAGTGAAGATCTCAAATTGATTGCTGAGTTTTGAATAGTTTTTTTGATGTTTACAATATGATTAGAATTTTCTGTAAAACATTTATTAAAAATGAAAGAATATGTATTTCTATACTGAAGTCTTCAATTTTTTATTACCACCTGATTCTTTTTTATAATATCTAGATTTTTACTGTGAATTAATTCTGAAAGCTC
>SAAG01000125.1 GCA_010119095.1 Candidatus Altimarinota bacterium | reverse complement strand
ACATGAATTTGATGGATAATTATATGGATTTTATCAGAATACTATTTATGAAAAAAATTCTTAATAAAATACAGTGTTATAAGTCATATGAAAAACTTAATAATATTTATAACTATCTGAATAATATCATATTATTATATTTTACCTAATATAAATTGATTATCTAGGCTTGAATTATTAGTTTCTATGACAATAATATCAATATTATACTTAATTACTTTTATTTCTATAAATTATAATGAAATAGTTGGTTTAATTAAAGAAATAAAAATAGTTAAAAAAAGTTTGAAATAATTAATATCTGACTAAAATCTAGAGCATTAAATACTAATAATTAAAAAATGAAAGTATCTGTAATATGAACTTGATATGTATGACTTATACAAACAGTTTGATTAGCAAAAAATTGATTTAAAATAACTGCTCTTGATATATTTGAAGATAAAATAAAAAAATTAAAATCATGAGTCCCAACTATTTACGAGAATTGACTAGAGGAATTATTAAATGTTACTTTAAGTAATATAGATTTTACAATTGATATTAATAAACTAAAGTGAAGTGATATAATTTTTTTATGTGTTTGAACTCCACAAGATGAAGAATGAAAAACTGATTTAAGTTATATTAAAAATGCGGTTAATGATCTTAAAAATGTACTTTCATGAGATGAAATAATTGTTATTAAATCTACTGTACCAGTTTGAACAAACAAAATGGTTTATGAACTTTTGGGATCAAAAAATCCAGTAGTATCAAACCCTGAATTTTTAAGAGAATGACTTGCAATTGAAGATTTTTTTAATCCAGATAGAGTTATATTATGATTCAATGAAAATGAAAATAGTTATGTTTTAAAAAAAATCAAAGAAGTTTACGATTACTTCATTAAAAAAAATATTCCAATCGTTGAAACAAATTGGCAAACTGCAGAACTGATAAAATATGCAGCAAATAGTTTTTTAGCAACAAAAATTACCTTCATTAACGAAATAGCTAGATTGTCTGATAAAGTCTGAGCAAATATAAAAGATATATCAAAAGCTATTTGAATAGATTCAAGAATCTGAGAAAAATTTCTAAATGCCTGAATTTGATATGGTTGATCTTGTTTCCCAAAAGATGTAAAATCTCTTATTCACCAATTTAAGGAAAATAATATAACACCTTGAGTAATTGAAAAGGTTGATTATGTAAACCAAACTCAAGTTGATTATTTTATAGATAAAATTACTACTAAATATTGAAGCGATTTACACTGAAAAACTATATCATTAATTTGAGTTGCATTTAAACCTGATACAGATGACCTAAGAGAATCAAGATGACTATTAGTAGTAAATAAACTATTAAAGATGTGAGCTACTGTAAAAGTATTTGATTACAATAGTAAAGCTTTAGAAAATTTTGAAAAATATTCTTACTCACTTACTACAGGAATAAAAAACTATATACCTATAATTATCTGAAATAGTTTCGAAAATATTGTCAAAAATAGTGATTTTTTAGTAATTACAATAGAAGATAAAAGAATATTGAATGAAAATTTTGATAAACTAAAATCTAGTTTAAAAGAATCTGTTATTTTTGACTGAAAAAATATTCTTGATAAAAAAACTATGCAAAACTTGTGATTTGAATATAATTGAGTTTGATATTAATTATTAAATTAAGTATATGACAAAAATATTAATTACATGAACTAGCTGATTTATATGATTTCATCTAGCTAAAAAATTACTTGATAGATGAGATGAAGTTGTCTGAGTTGATTGTGAGAATGATTATTATGATCAAACTATAAAATATGCCAGAAGAGATATACTAGAAAAATATAGTAATTTTAAATTTTACAAAATAAAATTAGAAAACTTTGATGATTTAAAAGAAGTATTTGAGAATGAATCACCTGAAAAAGTATGTAACTTAGCTGCTCAAGCATGAGTAAGATATAGTTTAATAAACCCATTTGCTTATGTACAATCAAATATTGTATGATTTCATAACTTAATTGAGTTATCAAAAGTACATTGAGTTAAAAACTTTGTGTATGCATCTAGTTCTTCAGTTTATTGAAAAAACGAAAAACAACCTTTTTCTGTTGACGATAAAGTCGATTCACCTATATCAATATATGCTGCTTCAAAGAGATCAAATGAGCTTATAGCTCATACTTATAGTCATCTATATTGACTTCCTACAACATGACTTAGATTTTTTACAGTTTATTGACCATGGTGAAGACCAGATATGGCAATGCTTATTTTTGCTAACAAAATGGTTAAAAATGAACCAATTCCAGTATTTAATTACTGAAAAATGAGGAGAGATTTTACATATATTGATGATATAGTTGAATGAGTAACGAGATGCATTGATAATAATTTTAAATATGAGATTTTAAATATATGAAATAATAATACAGTTGAGCTTGAGTATGTAATTGATTTATTAGAAAAAAATCTATGAATAAAAGCAATCAAGGATTATATGCCAATACAACCTTGAGATGTCCCTGCAACATGGGCTGATATAGAACATACAAAGGATCTATTAAATTGGCAACCAACAACAAGTATAGAGACATGACTTGAAAACTTTATTAATTGGTACAAAGAGTACTACAAGATTTAATATATAAGTAATAAATATGAAAATAGC
>SAAG01000124.1 GCA_010119095.1 Candidatus Altimarinota bacterium | reverse complement strand
GTCTCTCTATGATAAGAGAATATTTTTTATGAATAGGTCAAAATATGTTTAAGTTTATATCTACTTTCATCTCAAATTCATTTAATACTCACTCACTCAAATTATAATCATAATGTTGTCCAGTATGGATAAGCACAACCAATTCTCCTCTATTTTTTAGTTCAATATAAATTGGAGCTTGTTTAATGATATCAGGTTTTGTAGCTATCATTATTATATGCACATATTTTTTATCTGAAGTCTCTATTTCTTCCCAAAATCATTCTCTAATAGATATCTCTTTTTCATTCATGAAGTCAATGTTAAAAATGATAAAATATTTATATTTTTTTAAATGCTCTCTCTACATTATTTTTTTTCTTTTATTTTACATACACTTTCTCCATAATCATTAACAGGATCTTTAAATTCAATCCCATTTATAGTCCTTACAACTTCAATACTACCATCCACTTCATATTTAAAACTAGAAACAATATCTCCATCTGTTGCCATTAATTTATAATTTTTAGAAATTTCATTTAATATTGATTTTGGGAATTTACATTCATTTACAGAATTATCAGGATATATTTCATTATATATACAGACATTATCAACAAAACCTATTATCTTTCTTTCAACTATTTGTCAAAATACACTTCTAAAACTACATGAATAAGATATGCAAGAATTTATTTTATCAGGGAATCAATCACAACCATCTACTTTTTGTTCTAATTCGCTATCATATAAACCTAAAAGTCCCGATAAAACAGTATTATTTATACATTTACTTGTTTCTTCATTTTTTGACAATTTCTTGCACTCAAATCTTAGTAAATCTAAAACTTTTTTAGATGATTTACATTCATTATTTAAATCATTTTCACATTTTACTTCAAGCTCACTTTCAATTTTCTTTATTATATCATCTAAATAATCTTTAGAATTCAAGTGTATAAGTACTGTTGTTGTTAGTGTTCATCCATCTTTATAACTTTCAATCACTTTTTTTTCAATTTCATTATCTGTTCTTGTATATTTAATAGTTAAATTTTTATCGCCTATTTGTTTATACTTTATAGTTGTCCCTTGATTTAATGCAAATAAATCAACTCAGTACTCATCTATTTCTGATAGTATATTTTTTGTATTTAAATTTATTATTTCTTGTTTATCACTATCAAATTCATTTTTCTTTTCTTTTAGGTATGAATTAAATTCAATATATAAAGCTTTTTTTATTTCATTTTTTTCTTGTTTTATTACCTTTTCTACTTTATTAATTAACAGTATTAAAGTTTTAGTTTTATTTCATTTTAATCAATCTATTTTTTTGTCTATTTTTTCTATTATTGTTTTATTTAAATATCTATATTCTACTGCTTTTACACTAAAAAGCGATCAAATTATTGATAGTATTAATAAACCCACTACTATTTTTTTCATAATTATAAGATTAATAAATAAAGATTTAAATAAACATTCTTAATTTAAAACTATTTTTCCATTATTATACTACCTCAGCTTCTTCTTCATCCTCTCAAGAACTTCTAACAACAGAAGCAGAAACCAATATATCATCTTCTCCTTTAATTTTTGTTAATATAACTCATTGAGTTACTCTTCATGTTACTCTAACTGAAGAAAGTGCTAATTTGATAGTTTGTCAGTCTTTACTCATTAGTAATACTGATGATTCTTTTAATTCTTCTTCGCTTAACACTGTTGCACTGATTAATTTACCTGTTTTTGGTGTTACATTCATTGCTTTTACTCAACTTCATCCTCTTCATTGACTTCTATATCATTCTAAATCAGATACTTTTCACATACCATTTTCAGTAACTATAAACAAGTATTTAGCATCCTTTGATACAACTGTAACTTCTATAACCTCATCATCTCATTTAATTCTTATTCATCTTACTCAAGCAGCAGCTCTTCCCATTGGTCTTACATCTCATTCATCAAATTGTATTGCTTTTCAAAGTCTAGTTGCAATCATTATATTATCATCTCAAGAAGTTGTTTTTACCCAAACTAAATCTTCTCCTTCTTTTATTTTTAATACTATTAATCAACTTGTCCTAATGTTTTTTACTTCTTTCATATCAAGTTTTTTTACAGTTCAAGCACTTGATACAAAGAATAAATATTTATTTTTTTCTTCTGTAATGTCCAAAATTGAAGCAATTGATTCATCTTTTTGTAATGACAATAAATTAATTATTGGTTGTCCTTTTGCTGTTCTTTGGTTTTCAGGGATTTCATAAGCAGGAAGTGTAAATACTCTTCATTTAGTTGTAAAAAATAACAAATCATTGTGATTATTTGTTGGTACTATTGTTTGAATCTCATCATCTTCTTTTGTTGCTGTAGTAATTCATTTTCCTCATCTTCTTTGAAGTCTAAATGAACTTGCTTTGATTCTTTTTATATAACTATTTTTAGATAATACTATTACAACTTCTTCATTTGGAATTGTGTCTTTAGCATTAAATTCTCATACTTTTCATGGATTAATCTTTGTTCTTCTCTCATCTGAGAAAGTTTCTCTTATATAATCAAGTTCTTCAATTATCAGAGTCACAACTCTTTCTGGTTTAACCAATATGTCTTTTAAATCAGCAATCAATAAATGTTTTTCTTCTAACTCATCTTCTATTTTCTTTCTTTCAAGTCATGCTAATTTAGATAAT
>SAAG01000031.1 GCA_010119095.1 Candidatus Altimarinota bacterium | reverse complement strand
ATAAATAGCTTCACATAAGCATTGCATCTCAAATAGCTGTTCATTGCAATAAATAGTTATTTTGGCTAATAGTTTCTGTAGTAATACCTTTTACATAATCTTTTAGAAATTCATAATCATAAGTCAAAGGAATCGAAGTAAATGGTTTTCCAGAAAATACTACAACTCAGACTCTATCTGTTTTTAGATTTCAAAGGAAAGATGATATAACATCTCTCGCAACTGTGATTCTATTTGGTTCTAAATCTGTGGCTTCCATACTATAACTTACATCAAAAGCAAGGACTATATCAATACCATTTTTTTTGATTTTTTCTGTTGTGGATTGTACATTTGGATTAGCCAGTATCAAAACATAAAAGATACTTATAGTTGATAAAAGTATAAAAAATAAATAGTAGTAAATACTGTTTTTTTGATAAATCACTTTTAAATCATCAAAAAAAGCAAAACTTAATCTAGTTTTTTTCCTAAAATAAAGAAATCCGATTATCAAAAATAATGGGATTAAAAGTAGAAAATATAGTTTATTTAGAAAAATTAAATTATTCATTTTTATTTATTGTTACTTTTTGTATAATGCTTATTATAATATTTTCGTAATTTTTGTAAATGAATTTTGAAATTTTAAAAAAATATTGAATCAAGGCTAAAAAATCACTTGGACAAAACTTTTTAATCGATGAAAATATACTTGATACAATTGCTTCTACTTTGGATATTGCTGAAAAAAATGTACTTGAGATTTGACCTTGATATTGAGCATTGACTGAAAAACTACTAGAGTTAAAACCCAAGAGTCTTCATCTAGTTGAACTTGATAAAGAGATGATTGAAATCCTTGAAAAAAGAAAAGAAAATTGAGAATTGAATGTAGTATCAGTAGATTTTCAGATTTTTAATAAAGATGTGTTGAAATTTGAACCAAAGTTTGAAGATGAAGAATACTATGTAATTGCAAATATTCCTTATTATATTACTTCCCCTATATTACAAAAATTTCTATATAAAATAGAAAATAAACCTGAAAAGATGCTTATACTTATGCAAAAGGATGTAGGAGATAAGATTTTGCAGGGACAAAACATCAAGAATAAAAAGAATAAATCATCCGTTTTATCTCTTTTTATTGCTAAAAAAGCTTATGTAAATGAGATAATCAAAGTATCTGCTAACTGTTTTGTTCCAGCTCCAAAAGTGGAATCTAGTGCATTACTTTTTGAAACTCATGATAATTATAGAGAAACTGATGATTTGAAATTTTTAGAATTTATAAAAGTATGATTTCAAGAACCTAGAAAAAAGCTTGTAAATAATCTATCTAAGTGATGATATGAAAAATCTAATTTATTAAAAATCTTTGATGACTTATGATTTAAGGAGGATATTAGAGGAGAAGATTTAAGCATAGATGAGTGGGTTGAAGTTTATAGGAAATGTTTATAATAAAAACCCCCGGGGTTAATTAACCCCGGGGTTGGTGCAAATATCAATTATTTACTAAACAATTTTGGTGGATTTGTTTGGATTCTTGAATCATATTTGATTATGAATCATTCTTTTATTTCTCCCAAATTTACATCTTCACAGTTTCCATTGCTATTTGAGTCATAACATCATATATTTCATCTTCTTATATAGTTTAAGTCGTATACCATAGATTTGTCATAACTCATTGTTCTAATTCATCATGGTATTGTATAATATCATCATACATATTGAGCTCATCAAATTGTATTTCTAGTAAACAATACTCAATTCATTGTCAGTTGTCTTTGTAGTGCATATGTCCTTTCTGTACTGTCTGGATAATAAACTTTATCCTCATTAGCTTTTGCACTCATAAATGCTCAATCTGCATAAATCATTGCATTTATTTTTGTTACATCAGGTTTAACTAATATATTTCATTTATAATTGTATCATGTATTTACATCATAACCATCTTTTAGTATGATAATTCATAGTTTTTTATTTGATGTGTTTAAATCTCCTGAGATTACAACATTACCATCTTTTACTATAAGTGTTTCATAATCCAAATCTCCTGAAATAACTGCATCTTCTCAAACAACATATTTTACTCTATTTAGTACCTGTCTATTTGTCATTTTTTTAGTATAATCATAGGCTCTTTTTCTTATTTCAGTTCTTAGATTACTTGGATAAAGATTTGCAATATTTTTTCCTTGCCCTGTAAATTCATATTTTCAAGCTCATTGTAATCACCCTATTATCTTTACTCATAAAAATTTATCTCACGACTTGTCAATTGGGGTTCTATCATTTGCATAATCATACTTAGATAAATAGTATCTAACAGTTTTTCCTCATACTTTATAACTTATTACTGGTAATACTACTTGTACTCATGGTTGGTTATTTAATGCAGTTGCATAAACACTACTATTTATTCTTGTTTCAAATTTACGAGGTCAAATTCCTGTATAACTTAATAGTTTAGTATTTTGTAATGCAATATTTTCTCATAAATTCACTATATTATTAACTTTTAATCATAAAGAATAATTAGAATATGATGATACAGGTAATGCCGAAAGTGTATATTGTAATTTTGTTCATAAAGACACATTTGAAACTGATGTCAATTGTCAAATGAATGGTTTTCTAAAATTGTATCATACATCACTTAGAGTAATTGTTTTTCATGCTAGTTTAAATGATACTTTATTTCAACAAGATGTAAAAGGAGTTATTGAAGTTACAGTTCAGATTTTTACTTTATGAGGTTGTCAATCTCAAGGTACTATAATATCACTTGTAACAGGGGTAAAAGTCAGAGAACTTCATCACTTGTTATATACTCTATCTGTTAAATTACGAGATAAATCAGCCATTTCAGTTGGTTTTCATAGATTTACTGCATTTTTATTATCTTGTGTTTTTATAGTTATAGTTGCATAAATTGTATTTAGATCTGATCAATTAGCATATCAACTTCACGAAGTAGTAAAACTACAGCTAGAAGTTGCCAAAATTCATCCTTCTCAAGGTTGAGATGTATGAGGTAGTGTACAATTATTTGTACAAGTATCATTACTATTTGTATTACCATCATCACATTCCTCAGAAAATCCAAAATAGTTTGGTCTATCTATTTTACCATTTCAACAATATGTTTTTTCTTCTGGTCTTCCAGTTGGAGGTAGCATACAACTATTTGTACACCCATCATCACTAATGTTATTTGAATCATCACAAGCTTCATTTACTCAATATTTATTTGGTTTTTGTACTTCTCAATCTCAACAATATCATCATCCTATTTCACTACAAGTCGAGCTACATCAATCTCATCAAAGATTATTTCCATCATCACAATCTTCTCATACATTTACATCTCCATCTCAACAATAAAAAGTTGTTGGTATAGTACAATTATTTTTACATGCATCTCAATCATAATCATTTCCATCATCACATGTTTCTCATGAATCTACATCTCAATCTCAACAATATGGATCAGATCCTCAACAGTTTTCTGTACATCAAGTTGTAGTTCATCTTGATGCGCTACAATGATCAACTGAAGTTCCTAAATTACATGTCCAATTAACAGTACTATTTAGACTTGGAAAATTTGGAGATGATGGGCTTGAACTTCATACATTACACCAAGAATGAGTTGATAACCAATCTGTATCATTGTATGCAAATTTATATCAATCAGCTGTTCAACAAATAGCTTCATCTGTAGTACATCATGACATTGTTAGTGTTTTTATTTCTTCTTTACTTGGATTAGGTCATGCAGTAACTCATGGACAAGATCACTGAGAAGATTGTAATGTACAAACATATCTTTGAGTACATGTGCTTTTACATGTTCAATATACATCTGCTGGGTTCCATAATGGACCAGCAACCCAATCAGTTTCAGCTTGATCACAATCAATCCATTGACAACTCCATGATTCATGAGTACATGTAGATGGCCCTTTAGGTAATAATCTCCGCCCATTTGCATTAACACAATGTAACCGTATTCAATCAGATCTAAAATCAACATCGTTTACTACATGATCAGCAAAATCATAAGTTGAATCATGACAATGTAAACAATCTGCATATGGTTTACGAAGATTATTTAAATCTCATAAACTATAGTTTACTCAAACTGATGCAAAATAATCAACTTCAGCATTTGTTAAAGATGCTCTTATATCCCACCGTGATCATCCCATATTACAAGTATTATAGCCATTTGCACAAGTTGCTGCAAATGTTTGATTACTTCAATATATTATATAACATATTGATACCAAGAAAAAAATTAATATTTTGTTATTTCTCATATTACTTTTTTATAAAATAAATTATTATTGTTTATAATTATCAATCAATTTTTTAAAGACTCTGTTGTCTTTTAATGGTTCAAAAACTCAGTAATTATTTCTTTTTACTTGAAATAATATTTTCTGATTTTCAAAACTTCAAGTCTTTTCAATTAATCTTAATAATAATTCCTGATTTTTTTCTCATTGCTTCAATGTTCCTAACATAATTGAATCAAACCACATAGATGTCATCTTAGATTCTCTTTCAGATTCCATAAGTATCATATCTCTTGGAATAGCATCAATAGTCAATTTAATATAATCCAATGCTCAAGTATAATCTTTTTGGTCCATCTTATGTAAAGCATACAATTCATATGCATAGCTTCAATCAGGATTTAAAGATATTGATTTATCTAAATTACTTTCTATTTCTTTTGCAAGACTTACATCATTTTTCATATATAATCATCTTGCCAATGCTGTATATCACATTGAATAATTTGGATAATAATCAATTGATTGTCTGGCATAATCTATACTTTTATCAATATCTGGAGTCAATCAATTTAATTCAAGTTCAAGAGAACTAAGAGAAAAGCTTATTTCTGATTTAGATGGAAGATTTGTTGATTTTTCCAATGCCTTATTCATAAATTTATATGACTCTTCAAATTCTCACTTTCTAGCATAGTATCTTCATAAATTTCAAAGTACATTTTCATTGTCTTGATCAAGTTTATAAGCTTCAATATAATAAGAAAATACTTTATCAAATTCTCACTTTAAATCATATACATGTCAAATTTGATTTTTTAAAACTGCCTTATCTTTATTTGATAAACTATTTATTTCTAGTCATTTATTATAGTATCCTAATGCTTCGGTATAATTTTTAATTATTTCTTGAGCATATCATTTAAAATAAAAGACTTCAAAATCATCTTCTAAAGTATTTAATATATCCATAGCTTTTTTACTATTTTCTTCTTCTTTATAGAAATAGTTTCAATAGTTTAGATATGAGTAAACCAATTTCATTTTCTCATCTCTTTCAAGATTTCAAGTCCCCACTTTTTCTAATTCATTTATGATTTCTTCATAATTTCAAGAATTAATCATCTTGTTTATAGCTTGATTTTTCTCTGATGTACCATCTCCAAGTGTGTTATTTTGAGTTTTCTTGTAAACTATTAATGAAAAAAAGATTAATACTATCAGAAATGAAAATATATATGCATACAAATATACTTTTTTATTTTTTGATTTATCCATATTTAAAAATTATTAAAAATTAATATTCCAATAATACGATATCACATTAAAAAATATCCTTCAAGTATGAAGGATATTTTTTAATAGTTTTTAGATTGACTATATTTTTTATTATTTTGTAAATAACTTAGGTGGGTCTGTTTGAATTCTTGAATCATATCTTATGATAAATCATTCTTTTATTTCACCAATATCATTACAGTTTCAATTTACATTTTTATCACATCATGTATTTCATCTCCTAATGTAGTTCAAATCATAAACCATAGCTCTATCAAAATCATTTATTTTTGATCAACCTGGTAATGTATAATATCATCCATAATATTGTGCTCATCAAATAGTATTTCTTGTAAATAGTGTACCATTCAATGTTAATTGTGATTGTAAATTATATGTTCTTGCTGTAGAATCACTAGTATATGGATTTCCAAACGAATCAGCACTAATAAATCATCCGTCTGCATATATCATAGCATTGATAGTAATTGTATCATTTGTTACAAATACATTTCATTGATTATATCAGTTATTTACATCATAATTATCTTTGAGTATTATTATTCACAATTTTCTATCTCAAGGATTTAGATTTCAATCGATAATCAAATTTCAATCCTTTATTATTAGTGTTTCATATTCTGATATATCATCTCATAATGAATCTAAATTTCAAGTAATTGTGATATTTCATTCTACATATTTAACATTATTTCTTATTTCTCAACTATTCATATTCATAGTGTAATCATAAGCCCTTTTTCTGATTTCTGTTCTTTGATTAGTAGTATATAAATTTGAAATATTTTCTCATTGTCATGTAAAATCAGATTTTCAAGCTCCTTGTAACAACCCAATTACTTTAACTCAAAGAAAATCTTCTCAAGTTATCCTAATCGGAGTTCTATCACTACCATTTTCATAAGTTGATAAATAATATTTAACTATTTTTCAATCAACAGAATAACTAATTATAGGTAAATTTACCTGTAATCAAGGATTACGATTTAACTCACTTGCAACACTACTACTGTTTACTCTGGTTTCAAATTCACGAGGTCAAGTTCAAGAATATGTCAATAATTCAGTATTTTGTAATGTTATATTTGGACCATAATAAGAAATCTTGTTAACACTTAATCACAATGCATAATTAGTAAAATTTGATCTTGGACTAGCTATAAGTCTATATCTCAATTCAGTTCATAGTGATGGTTTTGCATCCCATGTAACTCAATTATCTAGAGTTGCCTCCAATCTTCATACATATGGTTTTTTAAAATTGTATCAAACATCTGTCAATATAATTGTTTTTCAATTTAATTTGAAAGATAGTTTATTTCAACAAGATACAAAAGGAGTTATAGATTTAACTTTTGCAATAGGTAAAACTCTCGAACTATCTCACACTACCCAATTTATAGGTATTCATGTAAAAGTTAATGAACTATCTCATTTATTATTTACCCTATCAGATAAATTGTTTGATAAATCAATAAAATCTGTTGGTGTTCATAGATTTATTACTTTTTTATTAGTTGGATCTTCAATTCATCATTGAACTGTTATTCTAGCATAGATTACATTTTCTTCTATATTATTGGCAAAAACCGAATTGTCTATCTTACAATCTGAAGTAGCAGATATAGATAATTCTCATGGTTGAGATGTATGTGGCCATGTACAGTTGTTTGTACAAGCATTATCACTATTTGTATCTCAATCATCACATTCTTCCATAAATCAATTATAATTAGGAGCCTCAGTGATTCAGTTTCCACAAATCTTATCTTCTGGATCTCATCAAGCAGTACAAACATTTGTACATGCATCTCAATCAATTTTGTTACCATCATCACATGATTCTGTTGCTTGTTTAATTCAATCTCAACATACTCCTCATCAAACACAAGTTCATCAAGTACATGTTTCTATCATACAACTTGCACTACATCAGTCAGAACTTAAGTTATTACCATCATCACAAGATTCATTTAATCAGAAACTATTTGGGATTTGTTTTATTCAATCTCAACAATATTTTAATACTGGCCCACCTCAACAACTTGGTCAAACACAAGATTCATTCATACAACTTGCACTACATCAATCTCAATTTTGATTATTTCCATCATCACAATCTTCTTTTACTCATAATCCATTTGGTGTTTGTTTAACTCAGTCTCCACAATAAGTGATAATTCATCAAAAATCACAATCATTTGGACATAAATCATTATCAACATTGTTTCCATCATCACAATCTTCTTTTACTCACAAACTATTTGGGGATTGTTTTACTCAATCTCAACAATACATCCCTCATCTTGAAGCAGAACAATTTGCTGAAGTAGTTCAATTACTACATATCCAACTTGTACTTGATAATATCCCTGGGAATACTGGTGTTACAGGACTTGAATTTCCCTCTGCACAAAATACTTTATCAGTTGGCCAATCTAGCTCTGTGTATGAAAATAGTCTTCAATCAACATTTCAACATGTTGAATTATCAGTACATCAAGGTAGTGTTGTAGTTTTTATTTTAGTTACATTTGCAGGTTTTCATGCATTAGAATAACATGATCAATCACAAGATGTATTTGTTAATACTCAATCAGTATAAGTTCTTGTACAAGACCAACTTTCCGTTCTATAAACAGGAGCCCAAGTATTGATTTGTTGACAACTACTTATACATTTATTCCAGTTTGATATCATATTACAATCTGACCAGTTATCTACCCAATGATGGATATATGAACAAGAGTCTCAATATGAATCAGTTGTTATTACTGGATCTGGGTCTCAACCTCCTCAACCTCATCATCCACCTCATCATCCACAATTTTCCAAACATTTACTTGCTCAATTTGCACAATGAAGCCATACTTCTCATCACTTATCTACTACACTATATGAATGTCAGTACATTCATATAAATGTAGTTCAAACAGGTCAAAACTCGTTTCAAGCAAAACTTGATTGAATAGAGTTAATTGAAATACCTATTATTATTAAAAGTAGTAATATATATCTTTTCATACTTTTGTATTTTATAAAATAAAATTTATTTATTTAATTTATTAATTATATCTTTTAATCTCTTATCTTCTCATATAAATCCAAAAATACCATTATTAAATCTTTGGATTTGTTGTTTTAATAAGCTTTTTCACATATTTGAAGCTATTACATTATTTAGAAAAGCAATAACTTTTTCTTTATCTTTTTTGTTTTTTTGTATTTCATTAAATACAAAATATTTATAATTTACTACTATTTTTTCTGTCTCTCTTTGATTATCCATCAAAATCATATCTGTAGCTATTAAAGCTTCAGCTTTTTGTAGATTGTTTAAAAATTCATCCATATTTCATTTATCATATTCATGCATTGCTGAAAGTTCATAAGTATAATATGAGTTTGGATTAAGATCTATTGCCTTTTTTATATTTTCTTCGATTTCTTTATTATTAACTTCATTATTTTTCATATACAATCATCTAGCTAGTGCTAAATGTCACATCGCATATTCAGGATAAAACTCTATGGCCTTTCTTGCATATTCTATTGATTTATCTATATCTGGAGTCAATCAATTTATTTCTAGTTCTATAGAACTTAATCAAAAACATATTTCAGATTTCAAAGGCAAGTTTGTTGATATCAATAATGCTTTTTCAAAATATTGTTTTGCTTTTTCATATTCTTTAATTCTTGCATAATATCTACCTAGATTTGATAGTGCATTGTCATTATTATTATCCAATTTATATGCCTCATCATAGAAGGCTAGTACTTTGTCAAACTCTCATTTTAAATCATACACATGTCAGATTTGATTTTTAAATAAAGATTTTTGACTATCTGTTAATGAAGTGATTTCCAATCATTTGTTATAATTGTCTAATGCCCCAGTATAATCTTTTATTATTTCTAGAGCATAACCATAATAGTAAAATTTACTATAATCGTCAGCCATTGTATCAAGTATTTCTATAGCCTTTTTTGAATTTTCATCTTCTTTATGGAAATAATTTCAATAGTTTAGATAAGCTGAAAGTAGTTTAAGCTTAGCATCTCTATCCAATTTTTTATCTCCTCATTGTTCAATTGAATCTATAGCTTCTTTATAGTTTCAAGAACTAATCATATTATTGATTTTTGCATTTTCTTTTCTTTCTTTTAGCTTATCATTACTTATCTTGTTATATACAAACATAACAAATAATCCTGAAAAAACTAAAAATGAGAATAGGTATGCATACATATAAACTTTTTTTGATTTATCCATTTTTTTTATTGTTAAAAAATAAATACCACTATAAAAATATCATACTTTTTTTTAATCATCAATAATTTTAAATTGACTAAGTTCTCAAAAATGTTTTAAAAATATATTGAAATTATTATTGATTTAGTGGACTTTTTAAATATAGTTTTAGTATTAGTTTAATAAATAATAATTATGAAAACTTTAAAACAAGAATTACAAGATAGATGACTTTTATACCAATTCACAAATGATGAATTGTTTAAAAAATTTGATGAAGGAAAATGAAGTTTTTATTGTGGTTTTGACCCTACTGCTGATTCTCTACACTTATGAAACTTTATAGGTTTTATGGTATGAGTTCACCTTATGAGGAGATGAAATAAGTACTTTGCTTTGACTTGATGAGCTACAGGTATGATTTGAGATCCAGGATGAAAAGATAGTGAGAGAACATTTCTAGACGAAGAAGTACTTAACAAAAATCAAGACAAGATTTCAAAACAGATGATTGGGATATTTAAAAATCTAGAAGATTTCACAAAAACAAAGTTTAAGTATGACTTTGTAAACAACAAAGATTTTTATAAAGATATGAATTTCTTGGATTTCTTGAGAATCGTATGAAAATACATCACTGTTAATTCTATGATTAGCAAAGATACTGTTAAGAAAAGGATAGAAGACCCTGATAAATTTATATCATACACTGAGTTTTCTTACCAATTACTACAATGATACGATTTTTGTAAACTTTTTAAAGATGACTCTGTTACTCTTCAAGTTTGATGATCAGATCAATGGTGAAACTTATTAACTTGAGTTGAACTAATAAGAAAAAAATACGACAAAGAAGTACATGCACTGACTCGGCCTCTTATAACAGATTCTACAGGTAAAAAGTTTGGTAAAAGCGAAGGTAATGCTATGTTTTTGGATAAAAGCAAAACTAGTCCTTACTTTATATACCAATACTTTATGAATACTTCAGATGAAGACATAAGTAGATATATGAAGATGCTTACACTGATAGAAACTGAAGAAGTAGATGAGATAGTAAAAAAACACCTTAAATCTCCAGAAAAAAGAGAATGACAAAGACTATTAGCTTACAAGATTGTAGAGATAATTCACAGCTCAAAAGAAGCTAAACTAGCAGAAAAGATTTCTGAATTTATGTTTGGTAATGAAGATAAAATAGAACTTATTAAATCTTCAGACAAAAAAGAAATAGAAAGTATCAGCAAAGAAGTATGAGGATTTGATTACTCTGGTGAAAATCTATTTGAAACTATTGTAAAATCAGGATTAGCAACAAGTAATACTGATGCAAGAAAGGCAGTAGAATCAGGAGCAATTTACATCAATGAACAAAAAGTAACTGATGTGAAATATGATTTCTCTAAAGATTTCATAGATAAAAAATATTTACTTTTAAGAAAGTGAAAGAAAAATTATAAAATAGTGGTAAAATAAAAAACAAAAAAAAGCAATCTTAACCATTTTGCTGATATCAGGAAAATGGTATATATATTGAGAGTAATTATAGAATTCTAAAAGAAACTTGAAATAATTCCATATAATATAAATATAAAAAACATCATGATTATAGGAAATAGTATTTTTTCTTCTGGAACAGTTTCAATGTTATTTTCTTCTTTATAAGTTTTTATAGTATCTTTTGATCTTAAAATTAAAACTAATTTAATTAATCACATTAGAAATATATAAATTCAAATAGCCAATCAACCCGAAGCCCAATTTAAAAACCCCCGTCAATAATAATATAATAAAATAAATGATAAGAAATAAACCACAGATGAGTTTATGACAATATATTTAAATAGTGATAAACTAAGTTTTCTATAAAATATCTTGTATAAAAAATATCAAATACATTGGAAAACATATAAATTGATAGGTAATAAAACCAAAAACCAAAACAATACTGTTTTAAAAGATGAATTATAAGATATCTTTATAATCTCCAAAAATCATAAATCAGTAATTTTAAATTGTTTTGTTAAATAATTTCTACTTAAAGTGATTGTTGAGCATGTGCCGTCATAACTCCCGTTTTTAGCAAAAGTTGCCAGAGAGCTTCAATAGATTGTTCAAGAATTATAACAATTTTTGTCATAACAATAATCTTTTAAATACCATTCTTTAAATATACTTTTGTCTCATATATCTTTATTTTTCAAATAATCCAGCAATATTATTTCACTTGTACTCTTCATATCATAGCTCCAAGAATTGAAATACCTGATTTCTTTTGTATTTTTATTTTCAAAATAAAAAGAACTTTTTATTGGTTGAAAACTGGCATTTGCATATGGGGTTAACAAATTACATATTATTACAAATAGTAGGTATTTTAATAGTGTTTTCATGTGTTATTTTTAAGTATTATTTATCTATATTTATTTTTTGTATAAAATCAAACAGAACTAACAGTTTATCTGGGCAATCATATCTAGATGTATAACAAATCTCTTGTCATTTCGGAAGTTTAGTATCACTCTTGTTTTTTATGATTCATTCTAATTTATCTCAATTAATATAGAATAATATTTCTAACTTACTTTTGTCTCATTCTATTGATAATTTTTTCTTAGCATATCAATCATTATTGATATATGTTTCAAGAGTAATTATTCATATATTATTAACAAATTCATCAATTCATTTTTCAATATCCTCTTGATAAAATGTTATATCTTGATTTGAAGAAGCTTTAATATTTTTAAATTTATCTTCCAATTTATTAACATCCCTTTCATTCATTAATTTTTGAAGATTTTCTACTTTCTCAAAAGTTTTCTTTGTTTCTTCTATATTCTTAATCTTTCAATATTTATCTCAATAATATCATAAAATAAGAAATATTATTGATCAAATAAGTACTATTCCAATGTAGTATTTATAAGATAGTTTTTTCTTGTAAACTAAAATTATTGGGATTAAAAATATGAGAATATATGCAAGCAAATATATTAAATAGAATATTCATAATGGGTAATCCATACTTGAGAAATTAAAAGGAAATAATACAAAAAGTATTATTAATAACGCTATTGGTAGCCATATTTTTTTATTGATTTTCATGGTAATAAATTAAAGTTAAATTCAAATTCTCATTATATATCAATAAAAACTTATTATAATAAACATAATTACTACAACGGTTAATATTTTAAATATTTTTTTCACAAATTTTTTTTTATAGTTTATAATAAGTAATATTATTGATAAAATAATTGTATCAATAATTACTGTTCAGATAATCTGTTGTCTATGCCAAACTTCTAAAGTTATTTCTTTAGGAAATCAATTTAATCATACTACAAGCAAGATATTAAATATTTGAAACCATAATACAGTAAAATACAATACCCCCAAAATTCAATATATTATATATTTTTTCATATTTTATAATTTTACATACCAAATAAATGTCCTATTATTGCAGTTAATCAAAAAGCTGCAATCAACATTAAATACATTTTTATAAAATCCAGTAATGTATAGGTAATGATATTTATATTAATTTTGAATTTTTTTATTAATATTATTATATAATCAGGTTCCTATAAAAATTAATAAGATAATATGCCAATATATAAAATATAAATATTTTATATTACATTTAAGGTATTTTTTATAAATTAGATTTAATGTTAATAAAATTAATATAAATACCACATAAATAAAACTTATCACAATTATTTTTTCCATAATGTTAATTATTAATAAATTCTAATAAAGATTTTAATATAGAAAGAGTTATAATTAATACTAATACCCAACTAAAACTTATAATTATATATTTTTTACTTTTTCTTGATAATTTTAGTATTATATACTTAACAAATAGTAATAATAAAAATATAATTATTCAAATTATTATACTATAAACTTCTTCTATACAGCCTGAAGATGCTCAACACCCTGATTTTTCTATAATGAAATTGTATAAAAAT
>SAAG01000030.1 GCA_010119095.1 Candidatus Altimarinota bacterium | reverse complement strand
TGATGATATGATCCAGTTGAAAAAAATAAAAATTAAAATATATAAAAATCATTTTACTTTTTATGGAAAAAGATTATAAAATATACAACACTAATTGATAATTATTCAATAATTATCAATTTTCTTTTTATTACTAATTTCTGAATTTTATGACTAAGAGGAATTTATTATTAAGACTTACTTTAATATGTGTTTTATCATTAGGGGCTTTTGTTTATATATTTCCTTGGAAAGCTTTTGATATAAATTTTGTTGATATACATGATTATAAGTTATGACTTGATTTACAATGATGAATAGAACTTGATTATAAAGTAATATTAGATGAGGCTAAAAAAGCTTCAGATTATGATAAGCAAAAAGAAAAATCAATAATTGAATGACTAAAATCAATTATTGATAAAAGAGTAGAAAAACTGAAAATTAATGATTCAGTTATAACTTCAGCAAGTTATGCATGAGAACAACATATAATTGTTCAAATACCATTAAAATGAAATAATACATTTGAAAATGAGGAAAATATAAAAAAAGCTAAAGAAACTATTTGAAAAGTAGTAAAAATAGAATTTAAAGAAAAGAGAAAAAATGTAACAGATGCTGATAAAAAAGAAAGAAAAGATTTAGCTAGAACTATAATAGCTGAATTAAAAACAACAAAAGATTGATTTAATCCAATTGCTCAACAATATAAAGATAATTATGAAAATGTAGATTTTGGGTCTTTTTCATGAACTAGAGAAGAATTAAATTCGTTTTTCAATATTGATTATATTAATTTAAAAAAATGATTATTTAATGATATAGTTTCATGAACTTGAAAATCGTCTATTACTGTAGAAGATTGACAATTGGCACAAAAATCATGAGAAGCATGATATTATGTATTAAATTATTTGTGAGAAACAAAGGTTAGTTCAACTTGATCAACATCAACATGATCAACTCAATCTTGAACAGGAAAAGTATCAACAGTATACTCATTTGATTATGTGTTTCTAACTAAGAGTCCAAGTGAGTGGATGTCAGCTAAAGATAAAAAATGAAGAATACTTAACGATAAATATTTTGTTAAGGCATGAGTTGCTACAAACGATTTATTCCAACCAATGGTTGAATTGACATTTAATACAGAGTGAGCAGAAATTTTCTGAGAATTAACAAGTAGATTAACTTGAGAGCAAATAGCAATCTTTGTATGATGACATCTACTTACAGCTCCAAGAGTTAATGAACCAATTTTGACTTGAAAAGCAGTAATAACATGAGATTATACAACAGAAGAAGCAAAATCATTATCTCAAGATATAAATACATGAGTAGTTCCTGCTCCTATTTATCTAACTTCTGAGAGAACAATTGATTCAAAATTATGATTTAACTCATTAAATAAACTTTTAGCTTCTTGAATTGTTTGATTTGTATTTATCTTATTATTTTTAGTTTACATATATAGAGCAAGTTGATTGATGGCTTCATTGGCACTACTTGTATATGTTATATTGCTGTTGTTTATAGTTAAATTTTTTCAAACTGTATTGACTTTAGCCTCTATTGCATGACTTATTCTTTCTATAGGTATGGCTATAGATGCTAATATACTTATCTTTGAAAGAACTAAAGATGAACTTAGAGATTGAAAAAATCTTGATGAAGCATTACAGATTTGATTTAAAAAATCGTTTTCAGCTATTTTTGATACTCATATTACATGATTATTAACAGCACTTATTCTATTTATATTTGGTATTAATATGATAAAGTGATTTTGATTAATGCTTTGAATATGATTAATTGTCAGTTTATTTACGGTTTTATATATTAGTAAAATCTTTATAGTATTATTATCAAAAACAAAAATTAATGAAAAATATTTTATAGGTAAACTATAAAATTATTACATAACTTTATATTAAGATATGACATTATTACAGATATTTTTTGTAATATCATGAATAATAATATTTATTTTATCAATAGATATTGCTCGTAAACAGAAATTTAATGCAATTCACTTTATTATATTTCTGTTTGTTTGAGTATTTTTATTGATTTTCTCATTTTTTCCAGGTGCATTAAATTATGTTTGAAGGATATTTTGACTTCAAAGATGAGCTGATTTACTCGTTTATTCATCTATAATATTTCTTTTGTATTTTGTACTGCTTCTATTAAAAAAAATAGAAGATAATAAAGATGACTTAACGAAATTTATAAGGGAGATGGCTATTTATAATTGACCAAAAGAGAAAGTTCATGGTGAAGTACTTTTTTTAGTTAGAGTTTATAATGAAGATAAGGTATTAAAAGATACAATTGATAGCATATTTGAAGCAGGTTATAATAATATACTTGTTGTTAATGATTGATCTACTGATGAGTCAAAAGAGATTTTAGAATCTTATAAAGACAAAATTATATTATTAAATCATCTGAAAAATAGGTGAGGATGAGCTGCCTTGGAAACATGATTTGAATATATTAGAAGATATGGAAAAACAGATTATGTATGTACTTTTGATGCAGACTGACAACATAGTATAAAAGATTTAGAAAAGTTTATAAAGATATTGGATAAAAATAAGGATATTGATGTAGTTTTAGGTTCTAGATTTATAACTAAAACTAACACCAATATATGAATTGTAAGGAAAATAATTTTAAAATTAGGTATACTATTTACTTTTTTTGTAAGTAACATAAAACTTACTGATAGCCATAATTGATATAGAGTTTTTAGGACAAAGATAATCAAAGATATCAGACTTTCTATAGATGATATGACTTATGCCTCTGAAATGATGGATATAATAGCTTCAGAGGATTTAAAATTTATGGAAGTACCTGTTGATATAAAGTATACCGAATATAGTCTGTGAAAATGACAAAAATCTAGTAATGCCATAAATATAGCTCTTAAATTTATTTGGAATAAATTTTTTAGATAAAACACTTTTACTTAAAGTGTTTTTTTATTTTTCTCTTGCAAATAATGAGAAGTTTTTTAAAATAGCTCTAATATTAATTTAGAAATATAAAAATTATATGAGTAGAGATAAATTTTTTATTACAACTCCTATTTATTATACAAATGGGATTCCACATATAGGTCATAGTTATAGTTCTTTGATTGCTGACATAATTGCAAGATATCAAAAAATAACTTGAAAAAAAGTTAAGTTCTGTACTTGAGTTGATGAAAATAGTCAAAAGGCAGTATTGAAAGCTGAAGAACAAGGTATGGAAATAATGCCGTATCTGGATATAATGGCAGAAAAACATAAAGCAGTTTGGGATTGATTAAAGATTGAATACACTGATTTTATAAGAACTACTGAATCAAGACACCATAAACTGGTTAGGGAAGTATTACAAAAATCATGGGATAATGGAGATATCTATGAATGAGTTTATGAATGAATGTATTGTGTATGATGCGAAGCATTTAAAAAGGATGATGATTTAATCGATAAAAATGGAAAAAGAGTTTGTCCTGATCATTTAACTGACCCTCAAAAATTAAAAGAAAAAAACTATTTTTTTAGACTTTCAAAATATCAGGATTTCCTACTTGATTATTACAAATCAAATCCCGAATTTGTTGTTCCACAAGATAGATTTAATGAAGTGATAGCATTTGTAGAAAGATGATTAGATGATTTTTCAATAAGTAGAGAAACTAATAAATTTTGAATACACTTGCCTTTTGATGAAGAACAAGTTGCTTATGTTTGGTATGATGCACTTTTTAATTATGTTACTGTTTGTGAATACCCCGGGGTTGAAAAAGAAACCCCGGGGATAAAATGGTGGCCGGCTGACTTACATGTAGTTTGAAAAGATATAATTCGTTTTCATGCTATTTATTGGCCGGCTATGCTTAAATCAGCTTGATATGAATTACCTAAACAGATTCTTACAACTTGATTTTTTACAGTAAACTGACAAAAGATTTCTAAAACTATAGGTAATGTGATTGACCCAGTAGAGTTTACACAAAAATATAGTAAAGATTTACTAACTTTGTATATACTTTCAAGTTTCAATATCTGACAAGATGGCGACTTTGATGAGAAACAAGCAATTTTGACTTACAACTCAAAATTGGCTAATAATCTATGAAATCTGGTAAATAGAGTTGTTGTCCTTAGCTTAAAACTACAAGATGAATCTTGAAAACTATATTGAAAAGTTGATGGATTTTTAACTGAAGATAATTTGATGCTAATTGATGAGGATTTATGAAGTTTTTTAAAATGAAAACCATCAATACTTGATTATCTAGAAATATTTCAAAAAAATATAAATGCTTATGATTTAAAAGCTTGTCTTGATATAACATTTTCATTTTTAGACAAGATAAATAAGTTTACTGATATAAAAGAACCTTGGAAATTGATAAAAGAAAGTGAGGAAGATACTAGAGGAGTTTTGTATACAATAGCTGAATGATTGAGAATTGTTTGATTAGCATTGTATCCATTTTTTCCTGAGAAAATGTCAGAGATGTTTGTAAAACTTGGTTTAGAAAACTATAAAGAAAGACTTGAAAATGGAGAATTGGAGAAAATGCTTGTAGAATTTCCAAAATTTGAGATTAAAGAAAAATGAGAAAATTTATTTTCAAGGATTGAAATATAATTTAATATATAGGATATGCAACTATTTATACATCTTTGAACTAACTTAGAATATTTTAAATTATTAAATGAGTGATTTCTACTATCAATGTGAAAGGAAGATAGAGATATAGCTAATTTTATCTTAGAAAACTATCCTGGGGAATTGGCGACTAATATTAGTCCACAATATGAAGTGAATTTTGTTTCTATAAGAGAGATAAAAAGAAAGTTTTGACCTGATGCTTTTAATAAGATAGATGGGATTTATTATGGTAGCGATAATTGTGAATATCTAGTTCCTTATAAAAATGAAGTTGAAAATGCTATAGAAGAGTTTAAGGAATTCAATAAAAAATATCCACCACATAAAGTGAGGACTTTTACATTGGTTACTCCATATGTTTGAGATAAGATGCTTTCTTATTTGGAAGAAAGTCTAGGGTATCTAAATAATTTATCAATAAAAAATCCTATAGAGGTTGTTATAAATGATTTTTGAGTATTAAATCTAGTTTATAAAAAATATACTAATCTAAAACCTATTTTTGGTAGAGTGATTCATAAACTTCTTAAAACACCACTTATCGATACATATTGATATGAGGCTCATCCATCATGAGAACTGATAAAAAATAAAACAGAACAAGAGAAAAAGGTACTAAGAGATGAAATAGTTAAGTGGCAGTTAAAGTTTTATAATAGTGCAGAGGTAAGTTTAGATATATATCAAAACTTTTTGAAAAAGTTTAGAGTTGAGAGAGTTGCTTTGGATTATATGGAAAAAAGAGAAGATTTATATAATAATAAAAATCAATCATCAATAGGTATTGATATATACTATCCATGGGCTTTAGTCTTTACTGGTAGACTGTGTGATACTTCAGCAATTGAAAATCCAAGTAAGGGCTTTTATGCAACAGATGATATATGTCCAAGAACTTGTAACAGATATGATATATCATACAAGATAAAAACAGTAGGGTATAACCTGATTCAAAGATGAAATGCTGGGTATAGAAGCGAAGTAAATCTAGATTATTTAAGTGATATAGATTTTGTAAAAGACGATAATAATAGATTAGTTTTTGCACCATTTGTTAGTGTATAGAAATAAATTTAAAAATATATTGACAAAAAATAATAATTGCATTTAATAATACTTAATTTTAATATTTAAGTATTATTTTTTATGACTTCAAAGCCTAATGAAAACTTGTTAAGAAGATTTGTAAAATGAAAAGAAATCCAGACTTGATTGCATTTAATAGCTACTCCTGATACAAAACAATTAGTTGATTCAGTTGTAAGCAAAGTACAAAGATTACTTGATTTAGCTGTTGAAAATTGACCATCAGTAAATAAGAAAGAAAAAGTTACATATGAAGTTTTACCTCAATATACTCAGTTTCCAACTGAAGAAATGATTTCTAAACTTAAAAAAAGTGTAAGGTGAAAAAAAGTTTTTTTCTTTTCTGATCCAAATTGAGATTATCAGCCAGAATGAAAACAAAAACTTTCATTAAATGATAAATTTATGCATGATTTATTAACATTAAGTGCTATCAGACTTCATGGTGCTCATAAAACAAATATGATTATTCCTTGTTTGCCTTATGCAAGACAAGATGATATGACTCCAAAAGAAAGACAACCAGCTTCATTGCAAGTAATTGCAGAAATGATATCAAAATATACTTGAAAAGAATGATATGTTATGACTGAAGATATTCATAATAAAGCTACTACATCTTCAGCATTAAAAGATACTAAGTATATAAATCTTTATACTTGATGGTTTATAGAAGAGTGTATAAATAGAATGAATAAAGAAGAAATTATACTTTCTTCAGCAGATCAATGATGAGATAAAAAAATATCAGCTATAGCTAAAGAAAAATCACTTAAAAATATAATTGTATTAAAAACTAGAGATTATTCAAAACAATCAGAATGAGACTCTACTGTTGAAGATATTAATGTATTTTGAGATGTAGAATGAAAAGATATTTTGATTCATGATGATATGCTTGATACTGGATGAACTATGTGTAAGTTGATAAAAGAATTATTAAAGAAAAAACCTAAATCAATTAATGTTGCAACAACTCACGGTATGTTTAATTGAAAAGCATTAGAAAAACTTCAAAAGGTTAAGGATGAATCAGAATGAATATTTGGGAAAATTTATATTACAAATTCTATAAATAAGAAGTGATTGCCAGATTTTATTGAAACAATAGATATTTCAACTATAATTGCTAATAATATTGTTAGAATATATAAATGATTATGAGTTGATAGAAATGATAATATTGATTACACTAAGGAAAGAGAAGAATAAATCTTCTCTTTTTTTTTTATTTGATTTGACTTGTGATTTAATTAAACTTAAGAAATATTAAATTATAATAAATAATTTTATGAAAAAAACAGCAAATTTGTTAGTTTCATGTCCTGATAGAGCTGGTATTGTAAAGGTAGTTACTCAATATTTATTTGATTATGGAGCAAATATATCATTTTTGGAACAACATATTGAAGATGGCTATTTTTTAATGAGAATTGAATGGGAAATAGAAAATTTTTGTTTTGATTGTGAGGATAAATTTTTGGATAGATTTTCGGAGATTCAAAGAGAATTTAATATGGAATTAAAAGTAGATTTTAAATGAGAAAAAAGAAAAGTTTGATTACTTTGTTCTAAAGAACTTCATTGTCTTTATGATGTAATAGGTAGATATCTTACTGGAGAATTAAATATAGAAATCCCATATGTTATAAGTAATAGTTTGGCTTGAAAAGATTATGTAGAAAAAATAGGAATACCATTTTATTATGTAGAAACAAAAAAGGGAAGTTTTGAGCATGAAAAAGAAGTACTAAAAGTTATAAAAGAAAATCCTACTGATTTGATTGCACTTGCTAGATATATGAAAGTACTTAGTCATGATTTTATAGAGCAAGCTAATCAAAAGATAATCAATGTGCATCATTCATTTTTACCATCATTTATTTGAGCAAAGCCATATGATGAAGCTTTTGAGAGATGAGTAAAAATCATTTGAGCAACATCTCATTATGTCATTCCTGAACTAGATAGATGACCGATAATAGATCAAGAAGTAAGGAGAATAAAGCATAGTCATGATATAGATAACCTAAAAATACTATGAAGAGAATGTGAAAAAACTGTTTTTGCTAATGCAATCAGAAAACATATAGAAAATAAAATAATAGTTTATAAAAATAGAGCAATAGTTTTTGAATAATTTATATTTTCCTAAACTTAGCTACAAAAAATCATTCTGTATCTTCACTAGGTAGACATCTCAAAGAGTTTTCTACCTTTTTATTGTAAACTTTATCTCAAAATTTAGTAACTCATTTTCTTATGTATTTGTAATCAAGTGTTATAGGCTCTATTTCAAGACATTTAAAGTTTGATAATAAAAAATGAACAATTGCTTCATTTTCTTCTGGTGCTATTGTACAAGTAGAATAAACAAGTATTCAGCCTACTTTTAATAGGTTAACTATATTTTTAAGTATTTCTTTTTGAACGATATAATTTCTTTTTATATTTGCTTCATTCCAAAAAGAGTATGATTTTTCATTGTTTAGATTTATTCTTCACTCAGCACTACAAGGTAAATCAGCAACTATCTTATCAAAACTATATTCTTTATATATTAGAGATAGTTTTGTAGCATCTGTTTTTATTACTTTTGTATTTTTTACTCATTGTCTTTCAAGTGTAAATTTGAGTTTATCTATCCTTATAGCATTATTATCGTTTGCTATAATTTCTCAACTATTATCAAGTATACTTGCTATCTGACTTGTTTTACTTCAAGGAGCAGCAGTTACATCTAAAACATTGTCTCCATTTTTTAAATCTAGAAAATTAACAGGAATCTGACTTGCTATAGATTGCAAATATATTTTTCAATCTTTGAAAATACTTAAATCCCATAAATCTTTTTCAGTTCAGTTATCAAGTATATATGCATCGTCTAGATAATCTACTTTACTATAACTCAATCATATTTCTTTCAACACATCTAAAACATCATCTCAGTCTGTTTTTAATCTGTTTATTCTAAAACTTACTTTTCTTTTTTTTGAGTTAAATCATTTTTTTATTATATCAATATCAATTGATGGATAAATATTTTCCATTCTTTGCCAAAATCTTTTATCTAATTCCATAGAAAAAATCTTAAAAAATATATTTTTTAAATTATAACTAAAAAAATATATTTTAACAGCTATTTTTAATAATTTATATTGAAATAAAAATTATATGTGAAAAGATATAATAGAGAAGAAAGAATTAAAGAACTAGAAAAATTATCAAGGCAACCAAGCAAGATAAATGTATGACTACAAGTAGCTCAGAATTGGTTAGACAGAAGATGACCAAATTGCAGAATTAATGAAATATTAGAACCAGATTATGAATGAAATTTTAAAAAATGATTAACTATAGAAATTGTTAATGAGTAGAATCCCCATGAATATTTGAAAAATAATATTGACAAATTAATTAATTATAATATTATGTAGTTATTATAATGTAATTATATGATATGGAAAAAATTGAGATAAGCTATACTAATGAGTGAAATAAAGTAGATATAACATCTCCAGAGTTTACTCAAGCTTTTAATGATAGATTAAATGAAATATTTGCTGTAGAATAAATTATTTTATATTGAGTTTTAAAGATACCTATTTATTATGTATCTTTTTATTTTTTAAAGTGTTCTTATAAATTATGAAATTAGAGGAAAATAAACCAAGTCATATAGCAATTATACCTGACTGAAATCGTAGACGGGCTAGAAATAGAAAAATGCCTGATTTATTGTGACATCGTGAATGATATGAAAAAATAAAAAAAGTCATTTGATGGGCTAATGACAGAGTAATCGAGTGTTTGACTGTTTGGTGATTAAGTAAAGAAAATGTACTTGATAGAGATCCAGAAGAAGTAAAGGGCTTATTGAAACTTGTAAATAAGCTAAACGATTTATTACCAATGATGCAAAAGGAAAATATTAAGTTTATTAATATTTGAGATATTGAATTATTTTCTGCTAAAACAATTGAATTACTTAAATCTATAGAAGAAAAAACTAAAGATAATACTTGAATGAAATTAGTTATTTGATTGTGATATAGTTGATTAGATGAGATAACTAGAGCAACAAAAAAAATAGTTGAAGCAGGGTTGTCAGTTGGAGATATAAATGAAAATGAATTTAAAAAGTATTTAGATTGATGATTAGAAATTCCTGATCCTGATTTGATTATAAGAACATGAATTCATAATTGAACTGATTGTGTAAGGCATTCTTGAATCCATCTTGCGAGATCAACATCATCTGAATACATTTTTACAAAAACATTATGGCCTGATTTCACTGAATTTGAATTTCAAAAAGCTATTGTAGAATTTAATAAAACAAAAAGAACTAAATGAAAATAAAAGCTAAAAAAAGACCAGAAATTCTGGTCTTTTTTTGGCTTTTTTGAAATATTTGTGTTAAAATTATTTTGATATAAATATTAAAACTTTTTTATTTTATGGATAATAAAATACTTTTTGAAATTTTAGTTTCTGAATGTATCAAAAATAATTATTCTGATTTACATTTAAATACTTTACATAAGCCATTTATAAGAAATCATTATGGTGAAATGGAAAATATTAATCAGGTAACTGTTGATTGATTTTTAAATGATACTCCAGTTTTAACAAAAGATAATATTATTGAGATTATTAAATTAATTGCATGAGATATGTGATATTTAAAATTTCAAGATAATTTTGAACTGGATATATCAT
Source organism: Candidatus Altimarinota bacterium (assembly GCA_010119095.1). Taxonomy (GTDB): domain Bacteria; phylum Patescibacteriota; class Gracilibacteria; order BD1-5; family UBA6164; genus Altimarinus. Next base: position 3,538 of record SAAG01000030.1, on the reverse strand, counting down.
ATAAATATAGAGATAGTGATAGATTTAGAGTAAATTGTTATGCAGATACAAGTGGTTATAATATTGCAATGAGAAAGATCCCTATTGAAATCCCATCAATGGATGATTTAGGATTATGAGATACAGTTAAGCAAATGTGTCAAAAAGCAAAATGACTTATCTTAGTTACATGACCAACTTGATGTTGAAAATCAACAAATCTCGCTGCAATGATTGATTATATAAATACAAATTTTAAAAAACATATTTTAACTATCGAAGATCCTGTGGAATTTTGATTTATATCTAAAATGAGTTTAGTTAACCAAAGGGAACTTTGAAACTCGACTCATAGTTTTTCAAATGCTATAAGAGCAGCACTTAGAGAAGATCCAAATGTCATAATGGTTTGAGAAATGAGAGATGCTGAAACTATTAAGGCAGCTATAACTCTAGCAGAAACTGGGCATCTTGTGATGTCTACACTACATACAAATGATACAGTTCAAACTATAGATAGAATAATAGATGTATTTCCAGTATGACAACAAGAACAAATTAGGATGCAATTAGCTATGAGTTTACTTTGAGTAGTAAGTCAAAGATTACTTCCTAGAATTGATAAGGAGTGAAGAATTGCTGCTAGAGAGATAATGATTGCTAATGATGCGATAAGAAATCTAATAATAACTTGAAAAACTCACCAATTGTATAGTGTAATTGAAATTGGGCAATCAGAATGAATGATTTTGATGGATAAATATTTGATGGTTTTATATAATAAGTGAATAATTGATAAAGATACTTTAAGAAGTTTTGCAAGAGATAAAGATCAAATGGAATGAATAATTAATAATCAACAATAGATATGTTAAATATTGAGTTTTATAAAACATCTGGATTTTTTGAATTAAAAAACTTCAAAGCAGGAGAATTAGTTTTTGATGAGTGAAGTGTAGATGAAAATATATACATAATTATTTCGTGAAAAGTATCTGTTTGAAAGTATACTACTACTGAAAAAAAAGAAATTAAAGAATTGGCAATTTTATGACAATGAGAATTTTTTTGAGAAGCTTGTATAACATCATCTTGATCTAAAGAGGCACTTGTAAAATCAATTGAGGATACCAATCTTATATTTATTAACTGAAAAACTTGATTACAAGATTTTGTACAAAAATACCCAAAAGAATGACTTGAATTATTAAGTTATATAATTGATAATACCAATAAAAGATTAGTTTTAGCTAATAGGTTAATCACTGCAAATTATGAAATAGTGAAATCTATTATAGAAATAGAAAATATTAATGATAAGGGTATATTTAATTTGATTGAAAAGATAAAACTTATTACATGATTTGATTATATACTATATTTAGAAGTTAATCAGGTAATGAATGACTACATTGTTTTGAAATATGATACAAGAGAAACTTGAAAGTTTTTAGATATAGTAATAGATAGAAAAAAAATAAATAATTTAAGAGAAGTTAATGAAGTAGTTTTAGAAAATTATAATTACATTCAAAAACTAAGTATCTGAAAATTTGATTTATGATTTATGATTTTTTCAAAAAAAACAAATTTTACTTATGATGACAAAAAGTTGTTGCTTTCAGTATCAAATAACTTAACTTGATTGTTGAGACAAAAAATAATATTGAAAGATGAATTAAATAAAAAATCTATAAAGGAAAGTAGAATTAATTATTAATATATGGTTTATGTATAAACTGAAAGAAATAAAAATAGTAAATTTTAAGAGTATTGATTATGCTTTGGTAAAGTTTGCTTGAAACAAAACTGTTTTTGTATGAAAAAACAATGCATGAAAATCCAATATATTAAAAGCTATTGCATTATTTTTTTCTTGAGACCATAAAAATATCAAATCAAATCATTTTAAAGATAAAAATCAAAATTTAGAATTAGATATAGTTATTTTAAAAGATGATATAGAATATCTAACTTTAAAAATAGTTGCTTCAATAAAAGATTGAATAGTTTCTGTTAAGTACGAGGATAATTATAATGAAAAAGAAAGGCAAGAAATAAAGGATTTTTTGTCTAGAGTAGATTTCATCTACATCCCTTCTGATAGAGAATCTTTAAATGATCAGAATTCTTGGTATACAAATATGATAAATTTGATACTAAAAAATAAGATGGAAAGTGTAGAAAATATAGAAGTTATAGATAATTTAGAAAGCATTATTGCTTCAGTTAAAAAAATTATTCCTGATGAAAAAAATATACTTTTTAATGATTGATTGAATTATCTAAATAAGTCATATTTTGATGTTAATACAAAAGATAGCGAAATATTGGAAAATGTAGATAGGTCAATAAAAGATGAAGAATTTAATACTTGATTACTTAATTTTGATGATTTAAATATTGGGACAAGAAATTTTATACTTATTGCATTATTCGATTTATATTATAAATCACTTAAGGGAGTGGTAAATGATAGATTTAGAATTTTTGTAATTGATCATGTAGAGAATTTTCTTCATCCACATTCTATAAGACTTATAGATAAACTTTTACAAGATATTTCTGAATCTGAAAACACTCAAATAATTTATAGCACTCATGCAAATGAACTTGTTTCAAACTTTAAAAAAGATAAGTATGAGATAGATGCTATAAGATTTGTATACAAATTAAATTGAGTTACAAAAGTTAAACAATTAGAAAATAGATATTGAAGCTATGATAAGATAATGATAAATCTGATTTTTAAAAATACAGATGTATTTTTTTCTGATACAGTAATTCTTGTTGAGTGAGAAACAGAAAAAATTTCAATTCCTAACATATATGAGTATCGGCCTTGGAAACAAGAAGATTTAATGGATTGTAGTTTGGATACATGTAAAAAAACAATATGACAAAATAGGATAAATGATTTTTTTAATTTATCTCTAAAAAATATTGCAGTAATTGATGTAGGATGAAAATGAGCTTTGTGTGATTGGTATGAGTTTTGCTCGGAATTACTCTGAAAAAGAAATGTATATGCAATAATTGATAAAGATTCAAATTTCTTTGATGATAAAAGAAATATAGAAAGAACTATCAAAAAAGTACATGGTAGGTTTGTGAGAGAGAGCGAGTATATAGATTATAATTGGATAGTACTAGATTGAGAATTTGAAAATTATTATAAATGAGAAAGTATAAAAGAATTTTTATCTACAGTTTTGAGTGAAAGATATAAAAATGACCATGTTAAAAAAAGTGAAATAAAACAACTTATATATAAAATAGATAATCTTAATCACAATAAAAAAATATCTGTAAGTTATGAAAAACTTTTTAAAGCATATTTGAGATGATACTGAAAACCAACTATAGCATTTAATTTATGTATTCGGTTATGTGAAAATAATTGATATAAGAGATGACTTATGGATATATTGAAAAAAATTCTTTATAAAATAGAAAAAAATAGAAATTTGGGTTAATTCATAATTAACTTATATTATATTTCAATTGTTGTTATATCCCATATTTTTACTCATATCCTGTTTGCTATTTGTTCTACATC
>SAAG01000029.1 GCA_010119095.1 Candidatus Altimarinota bacterium | reverse complement strand
TATCAACTATGCATGAATGATTGGATGTTTACTCAACTCAAAACGAATTACCAACACCAGAAAACTCAGTAGAAGTAAGAGCTAGTTGATCAGTTATATGATACCAATGATATGCATGAAAAAATGTACTTGGGATGATATGATACTCAAAGTGATGAAAAGACCCAAAAGATGAACAATACTATAGTTATTACCTTACAGAAGATAAGAAAAATTTTCAACTGATGGCATTTTTAGAGGATGAATGAAGTAAACAAAATACATTCAATATAATAAATCAAGCTAATGCAGTAGATTATAAGAAGAGATTTCCTCTGTATATTGAAAGAAACTAGGTATATTAACAGAGAGTTGAACAAATGCGCCGATACAGGAAGTGAGTAGTATAGTAAGTAGTTGATATCTGGATATCGTTATAACTACATATGATTATACTGCATATTTTACAGATAATGATAAAGTGAGTTGAACCTGAACAAATTTAATATTGTGATATAGTTTATATGATGATGATTATATTGTCTATGATAATAGTTTAGTATGATACTGGGATATGGAGACATTGACTAGTGATTATAAACTTAAGGATTTAAGTAAATATTGAAATAATTGAACGTGTTATAATAATACAACTTCTGTTAATTGTTGAAATAGTTCAGAATGACCAAAAATAGTTGATTCAAACTGAACTTCATGAAAAGCTATGTCTTTTGATTGATTAGATGATCGGATTAGAATTAATCATGACCCTAATATTTCTTTTCCTTGAGAAATTACAATATATACAAAGTTTTATTTGGATAAAATATGTACAACGCATGTAGATTGAGATCCTTGTCTTGATACTCTAGTTATGAAGTGATGAGCATTTAATCCTTGATTTTGGTTGTTTGCTAATTGATACAAGAAATATTACATTGAAATTAATTGAAATAACTGAGGATATTTAGTTATTTCAAATCAAGAAAATAAAATTTGAATTAATACTTTGGTGTTCACAAAAAAACAGGACAATAATAAATATTATATTAATTGATTATTGGATAAAGAACAAACGTCAAACTATTTACTGCTTAATAACACTGATAATTTAACAATAGGAACTGCAATGGATACTACTAATAGAGTTTTTGATTGATTAATTGATGAAGTACGTATATACAATCGTGTACTAACCGATAATGAGATAAAAATGCTCTACGATTTAAATAAATAAAAAAAGCGAAAAATTTTTCGCTTTTTTTGTTTTTTTTAGTATAATTTAAGTGGTAAAAATTTAGGTGAAATATAGTGATGTTAAGAAGCAAGAAATAGTTAATAAATTACAGTTGTTATTTATTTCTTGAAACTTAATAATCATACATTTTCACTAAACTTACTACTTGTTTTTTTAAAACGAGTTCTCCATAGTGTAGATTGATACTGATTATCAAACGAAACTAATATTTATTTTTTAATACAAATTTTTATGATTTGATTATCTGACAAAAATGCAACAAAAATCAAGGCTCTTAAAAAAACTTATGATATAGAAGGAACTAAAATAACTTTCGAGTCTGGTAAACTAGCTTTGCTTTCAAGTGGTTCAGTAACTATAAGTGATGATTCAGGGAATTATCTATTTGTTTCTTGTGGAATAAAAGAAGAATGATTAAATAAACAAACTGATTATTTTCCTCTATCAGTTGAATACCAAGAAAAATACTATGCAACTTGAAAAATAGGAGGAAATAGATTTCAAAAAAGAGAATGAAGACCATCAGAACAAGCTATTATAAGTTCTAGAATCATAGATAGACCTATTAGACCTATGTTTCCAAAAGGATTAATCAATGATGTACAGATTATTGCAACAGCTTTATCTAGCTCAAATGAATCTGATTTAGCATTTCATGGTATAACTGGAGCTTCACTGACTTTACTTATGACAAATGCATCATTTGAATGACCAGTTTCATGAGTAAGAGTAGTTTTAACAAATGATGATAAGCTTGTGTTTGATCCAAGTTTTGTGGAAGTAGGTGATGCAAAATTGACTTTGGTTGTAGCTTGAACTGTGGATGCGATAACTATGGTGGAAGCACAAAGTAATGAAGTAACTGATGATGAAATGATGAGATCACTTGAATTTGCACATAAAGTAATTAAACAGATTTGTGAAGCACAAGTAGATTTTATAGCAGATTATAAAAAGGATTTTTGAATCTGTGAAGTTAAAGAATACTATAATAAACCTGATGTAACACTTTATGAAAGTGTAAAAGAATACTTAACTGAAGAAAAATTAAACTCTTTATATGAAACTTGAAAGCATGAGTTTCAAGAAGTATTGAATAGTTTTGATACAGAAGTAAAAGATTATTTGATTAGTGAAAAACTAGTTGAAGTTAAGGAATGAGAAGATATAGAAAAAGTAAAAGAAGAGATGAGTTTTGTATGAGAATTGGTTTACAAGAGAGTAAAAGAAGTGATGAGAAAAAATGTAATTCTTAAAGAAAAGAGACTTGATGGGAGAAAATTAAACGAAGTAAGAAGTATAATCTGAGAAGTTGGATTACTTCCAAGAACTCACTGAAGTGCATTATTTCAAAGAGGTATGACTCAAATTTTGTCTGTTACTACACTTTGAGGACCAGATGATATCCAGATAATTGATGATATGTATGAAGAAGATACAAAAAGATATATTCACCACTACAATTTTCCTCCATATGCAGTTTGAGAAGTGAGGATGCTTAGATGAACTGGTAGAAGAGAAATCTGACATGGTAGACTTGCAGAAAAAGCTTTAGAACCAGTTTTACCTAGTCAACTTGATTTTCCTTATATGATTAGAGTAGTATCAGAAACTATGACATGTAATTGATCAAGTTCTATGGCTTCAATCTGCTGAAGTACAATGAGTTTGATGCATGCTTGAGTACCTATTAAATCACCAGTTGCATGAGTTGCAATAGGTATGATTTATGATGAAGAAACAAATAAATATAAGATATTGTCAGATATACAAGCTCAAGAAGATTTCCTATGAGATATGGATTTTAAAGTAGCTAGAACACCAAAAGGTATTACTGCTATGCAACTTGATGTAAAAATCAAATGACTTAGTATGCAAGTATTTAAAGAAGCATTTGCTCAAAGTAATGAAGCTATAGATTATATACTTTGAGAGATGAAATTAGTAATTGCAGATGCAAATAAAGAACTTTCTCCATTTGCTCCTCGTATACTTAGCATAGTAGTTCCTGTTGAAAAAATCAGAGAAATTATCGGTAAAGGATGAGAAAATATCCAAAAAGCAGAAGCAACTTATGAAGTAAAAATACATATAGAGGATGATTGAAAGACTTTTATAACTTGAAAAGATGCTATTTGAGCAGAAAAAGCTTTAGCATGGATTAAAAACTTGATTTGGGAACCTACAATTTGAGAAATACATACTTGAGAAGTAATAAATATAATTACTTGAACAGGTGCTTTAGTAGAATTTAGAGGTAAAACTGGTATGATTCATATCTCAAAACTTGCTCCAACTAGAATAGCAACAGTTGAAGAAGTAGTTGCAGTTTGAAATAAAGTAGAAATCGAAGTTTTGACTGTAGATAAAGAAAAGGGAAGAATAGGGTTAAAACTAGTAAAAAAGTTATAATTTTATTTTGACAAAAGAGTAAAAATTATTATTAATTAAATGATTATTTTATAAATTAGTACTTATTTAGATGAAAAAAAATCCAGTATGATTAAATAATTCAAAAGAATATTGATTTTGAACATTGGTTACATGAGATTGATTAAGCTCAACAGCAGATGTATCTCAAATAAAGGAAGAAACAGCACTTTTAGTTAGAGCTATACTTGAAACTTGATGAGAGGTATTGATAAATCTAGCTAAAAATGCTAAAACCAACAATATATTAGCTAATACATCTTATCTTTTTTCATCTAATGTTTTAAATGTAAGAGAGAATATTGATAAGTATTTAGTTAAATTCAAAAAATTTTTACAGTCATATAATTTTCCTGAGAAGTATGTGGACAATGCATATAAAAAAATGTGATATGAGTTGTTTTTTTCTTGGATGGAAAATTTACTTGTAAGTTGCTGATTTAAAATCCCAGACAAATTTATTAATGTTCCAGAAAATCTGAAAAAAGAAATATCAAACATACTTAGATTTGATGATGAACTAGCATCATTATTGATTTTTATGAAGAAATGTGGACTTATTGAGATAAGTAAAAATGCTTGAAATGAGTTTGAAGAAGAAAGTGAATTAAAGATTTTGGAGGTAAATAAAAATGATTTATCTGCTAGATTAGAAGAATTATGAGCAGAAAGAACTTTGGTATGAACAGTAACTGATTCTTATTATGAATTTCCAGATTGAAGATTTGATAAGTATAAACAAGAATTATGAGAAAGTATAAGTTTTAGATTAAGAGAAAAAATGGATATAATAAAGGATTGAAATGTAACTATGTATTATACAATCAAAAGAAAAAGACAGAGAAACATAGATCCTATTTTTAGAGTATGTAATGAAAAAGAACTAGAAATACTAAATTATACTAAAGTTTTGCAATTACTTGAAAAGTTTTGATTGAAAAAAGATAGAGTAAAACTTAAACATAGAACATCATATCTGATAAAAGACAAAGATGATCCAGAAATCTGAGTTAAATTTGATATAGATGATTATGGAACTGTTGAATTTGAATGAAAGAAAGTAAGTGTACCTACAATAGTTGAGATAGAAACAAATAGTAGAGCATTGGCAGAATACTATATTGGAAAATTATGACTTGAATGAAATGTTAAACTTGCACATTGATCTAGAAGTTTGTTTAGATATTATTTAGAGAAAGAAGAGAAAGTAAAAAAAGACAAGAAAACAAAAGAGAATAAAACAAAAGAAAATAAACCAAAAAATAAAAATTAATTAACCCCCTATATACTATGTACGAAAAAGAGATAAAAATACTTGAAATAGATAAAGAAAAGTTGATAAAAAGACTTGAGGAATTATGAGCTGTAAAGACTTTTGAGGATACAGTTTGTGATACTTATTATGACTATGCAAATGCTAAGATGGAAGATAAGAAAAGACTTTTTAGAATAAGAACTAAGTGAGATTGTAATCTATATACAATCAAGAAAAAAGAAAAAGGTGGAGAAATAAGAATCTCACAAGAAAAAGAATGTGTAGTTACTGATATTGAAGGTTTTAAAAAGACACTTGAAAAGTATGGTTTAGTACCAAAAAGAGAGAAGGTAAAACAAAGGATTTCATACAAGATTGATCATTTAGAATTTGATATAGATGAGTATGAGGGGATTCCTACATTTCTAGAGATAGAAGCTAGTAGTGATGAGGAGATAAACTTATGGATAGAGAAGTTAGGGTTACAAAATAATGTAAGAAAGACTTTTGGGTCGAGGGGATTGTTTGAGTATTATAAGATGCCGTATACTGAGTTTTAGGTTTTAATCTCTAACCACTAATAAGTATGAGTTTAAATGTAAAAAAAATGGTTTCTTTGGATAATCCTTTGAGGCTTATGTATCATAAGGCTAGGGCTGTAATTGCAAATATGGTTTATGGTTATCCTAGTCAGAAGATGACTATCGTGGGTATCACTGGGACAAACTGAAAAACTACAACTACAAATCTGGTTGCAAAATGACTTAGAGATGCTGGGCATAAGGTATTTATGTTTTCGACTATAAATATAATTATGTGAGATGATGAGATTGTAAATAATACAAAAATGACATCTCCAGATCCTTTTGTAATACAAAAACTACTTAAAGAAGCAAAGGAAAAAGGTTGTACTATCGCAGTAATAGAGACGAGTTCACACTCTATACTGATGAATAGAAATTATGGATTAAACTATGATATAGCAGTACTTACAAACATCACTCAAGATCATCTAGATTTACACAAGACTATGGAGAGCTATGTAGAAACTAAACTTCAACTTTTCAAAAACCTAATAATCTACAAAAGAAAACCAGGAGTAAAAAAAGTAGCTATAATTAATAATGAATCAGATTATAAAGATTTATTTGTTGCTGAGACTTTTGATGTACTCTATACTTATGGTAAATCACCATCATCAACTCTAAAACTAGAAGATGTAAAATACGAACTTGAAGGGACTACTTTTGATATAAAAACTGCTTGATCAAAACAAACAATAGTAACTTCTCTAAGAGGTGATTTCAACATATACAACATAATGGCTGCCGTATGAGTCTTTATGGCATTTTGAATGAAGATGGATAAGATAAAAGAGATAGTAAAATCAATCAAATGAGTAGCCTGAAGGATGGAAGAAGTAAAAAACGATATCTGATGCAAGATATTTATCGATTATGCACATACTTCAGATGCTCTAAAACAAGTTTTAAATACAGCAAAGCAAATCGAATGAGTTAACAGAGTTATCACAGTATTTTGAGCGACAGGGGACAGAGACAGAACCAAAAGACCAATTATGTGAAAAGTAGTTTCTGATTTATCTGACATAGTTATCTTGACTCAAGATGATGACTACACAGAGAAAACAGAGAGAATTATCAAAGATGTATTACCAGGTATAGAAAGAAAAGAATGAGAAAATTTCTGGATTATCACAGACAGAAAAGAAGCTATCAGGACAGCACTTCTCACAGCAGAAAAAAATGATGTCATTCTCATAGCAGGTAAATGAGACGAACACAAGATGCTCACAAATGATTGACCAATAGATTGGCATGATAAAGATGTGGTTGTGGAGTTGTTGGGGGAGATGGAGGGGGTGAAGTAGGGGTTATTTTTCTATATTGTCATCCTGAACTTGATTCAGGATATATGTTACTAAATTGTGTCATTCCGGACTTGTTCCGGAATCATAGAAATAATTATTAGCATTGGCTACAAAAATCATATATTCACTTTTCTCTAGCCAAAAACTAGAGATTTTTTTATTTTAGTTTGAGTTTTAAAACTTAGTGTATATAATAAGAGTATTTAATAATTATTTAAATAATTATGCCAAAATTCAATGATTTAGATTTAGATAACTGGAAAGATATAGATTTAGATATGAATAGTTTATGGGTAATTCCAGAAAGGAAAAAATGATGAAAGCACGACAATTTTTATCATGGTAATTTTATTCCACAAATACCTGAACACTTTATAAAAAGGTATACTAAAAAATGAGATTGGGTTTTAGATTTGTTTTTATGAAGTGCTACAACAGCGGTTGAATGTGAAGAATTATGAAGAAATATAATATGAATAGATATACAAGATGATTTAGTAAAAAGAGCAAGAAAATTAATTGATTCAAAAGAAATATATTCTCATTTTTGAGTTTGAGACAGCTCTTCAAAAGAAATTAGAAAAGATATAGAAAAGATATTCGAACACAGAAAAATTAAATGAGTTGATTTAGCGATTTTGCATCCTCCGTATGCAGATATAATAAAATTTACAGATAAAAAAGAAGATTTATCAAATAGTGGAAGTGTAGAAAAATTTATATTAGATTTTTGAAAGGTAATTAAAAATACTTATAAACTTTTGAAAGACAAATGATACATGGTAATAGTTATTTGAGATAAATATCAAAATTCAGAGTGGATTCCACTAGGATTTATGTGTATGGCAGAAGCTCAAAAATCTTGATTTAAATTAAAAAGTATTATAATCAAAAATATGGAATGAAATAGATGAAAAAGTTGAAGTTGAGCAATTTGGAAATATAGAGCTTTGAGTAGTGATTACTATTTATTTAAGCATGAGTATATTTTAGTTTTAAAGAAGTAATATTATGGAAAGTATTGAACTAATAAATAAAAGAGTTGAAGAAGAAATTGAAGAAGAAATCTATGATGAAGAAGTTGAAAAAGATAATGAATTTACTGAAATTGAATGAAATAATAGAAATATAATATGGCAACCTAAAGATATAACAATAAGAGAATTTCTATCAATGAAACAAGATTGAGATTTAGTTTTACAGCCTGAATATCAAAGAAATTTTGTTATGAATCAAAAACAATCAAGTAGGTTAGTTGAGTCAGTTTTGATGGATGTTCCACTTCCAGTTATATATTTAAATGAAGAAAAAGATTGAAGATATAGTGTTATTGATTGACAACAAAGATTAACATCATTTTTAACATTTATTGAAGAAAAAATTTTTTGAACAAATAAACAATTCAAATTAATTTGATTAAATATATTAAAAGAATTAAATTGAAAAACTTTTTCACAATTACAGAAAGATGAACAAAATAAAATTAAAACAACTACACTTCATTCAATTATAATAAAAAAAGAATCAAATGAAGATATAAAATTTGAAATATTTGAAAGATTAAACACTTGATCAATAAAATTAAACGAAGATGAAATAAGAAATACAGTATATAGATGAAAATATATGGATTTATTATCTGAATTAGAAGATAATGAATTATTTCATAAATTAGTTAGAAAAGATAATTATAAAAATAGGATGATATATAGAGGGATGATTTTGAGATTTTTTGCACTTTATGAAAAATCATATTTAAACTATAAACCAAGTATAAAACAGTTTTCAAATAAACACTTAAGAGAGTTTAGAAATCTTTCAGATGAAAAAGTTAAAGAATATAAAGAAGTTTTTAAAAATACTACAGAATTAGTTTATAGTATTTTTTGAGAAAATGCTTTTAGAAGGTATATCCCATGAGATAATGAAAATATAAATTGATATTGGGCATTAACAAGGATAAATATGGCTATATATGATATTCAAATGTGTTGTTTTGCAAAATATTCAAAAAATCAAATCATACAAAAAGCAGATATTATTAGAGAAGAGTTTATTAAATTGATGTGTAATAATCAGAAATTTATAGATTGTATTTTAAATCAAACTAGTAATAAAGAACAACTACAAACAAGATTTAAAATTTGGTTTGAAAAATTAGAAGAAATTATTTGAATTCCAAAAGAGGAAAATAGAATATTTTCTTATAATATTAAAAAATCATTATTTGAGTTAGATAAAACTTGTAAAATTTGCTGACAACAAATAATATCAATAGATGATGCAGAAATAGATCATATTTTACCTTTTTCTAAATGATGAAAAACAGATATTAGTAATGCCCAATTAACTCATAGATATTGTAACAGGAAAAAAAATAATAATCAATAAATAATATTTATAGTCTGTAGATTTATAGTCATCATTATATATAATGATGACTAATTTTTTATAATTAAATTTTAATTATGGATATTAAAGCCAAATTTTGAAATAAAGTTAGTGAATTAAGAAAAAAACTCTGACTTTCTCAGGAAGAATTAGCATCAAAATGCAAACTTCATAGAACATATATCTGAATAATTGAAAGATGAGAAAAGAATCTTTGTCTTGAAAATATTGAGATAGTTGCAAAGGCTCTTTGAATAGAAATCAAAGATTTATTTTAATAATTCAAAAATAATGAAAAAATTATCAAGACCAGAATTATTTATAAAATTAGCAAAACCAAACGAAAATTGAGTTTCGAGATGGGTAAAAAAAGATGAATTTGTTTGAGATTACTTAGATTTATACTTTGAAAATTGATGTTCTTGGTGAAGAGCTTCATCAACTTTAGCTAAGAAATATATTGTTGAATTTGATAAAAGTCTTACTTCTTGAAACAGAGTAGATGCAATAAGATTAAATTGATTTAATAATGAAAGTTCTTGAACTCAATGAATTAGAAAAGATATTTGGAATTTTTATACAAAAAAAAGATGTATAGTATTAGATACTTGAAAACCAGAAGTAGACCATAAAAATGGTTGGAAAAATAGTGAAAAGGTTATGAATCCTAAAACACAGGAATTTTCTGATTTTCAACCTTTAAGCAAGGCTGCAAATGATGCTAAAAGACAACACTGTAAAAACTGTAGAAAAACATGAATAAGATTTGATGCAAAAAAAATTTGATATCCTATATCTTATTACAAATGAAATGAAATGCATATATGAGATGAAGATTGATGTATTGGTTGTTTTTGGTTTGATCCAATAGAGTTTAGAAAAAATTTAAAATTTACTTGAAATTAAAATAAAAATGAATACTATAAATAGCATATAGTTTAAATTAAAAGTTATTGTTTTATATATTGTTTATGAATTATATCTGATCAAAATTGTCGTTATTACAGTTTATAGAAAATTGAATAAATCAAATAGTTTGAGAAAAAAATTATGTTTTCTCTGACCTTTTTGCTTGAACTTGAATAGTTTGAAGATACTTTAAACAAAAATGACATAAGGTCATTGCAAATGATTTGCAATATTACAGCTTTGTATTAAATAGACACTATATAGGAAATCATACTGATTTGTATTTTGCTAATCTTACAAGTGAAATCCCAGAATTATTAACTTGAAATGTAAATAAATACAAAGAAATAGTTTGTAATTATTTAAATAATTTACCTTGAAAAAAAGGATTTATATATAAAAATTATTCACTTTGATGAACAAAAGGAAATGAATTTGAGAGGATGTATTTTAGTGATGAAAATGCTTTGAAATGTGATGCTATAAGAAGTAAAATTGAAGAGTGGAAAAAGGAAGAAAAAATAAATGAAAACGAATATTATTTTTTACTTACAAGTATACTTGAAGCAACAGATAAGGTTGCAAATACAGCAAGTGTTTACGGAGCATTTTTAAAGAAACTTAAAGCTTCTGCATTAAAACCTCTATTACTTAAACCTGCTGACTTATTTCTAAATGATCATGAGCATACAATTTATAATGAAGATATTAATAAATTAATAAAAACAACAAGTCACGATGTAGTATATCTAGACCCACCATATAACCATAGACAATATAGTTGAAATTATCATTTACTTGAAACTATAGCTAAATATGATAATCCTAAAATAAAATGAGTAACTTGAATGAGAGATTGTTCAAGTCAAAAATCTTTGTATTGCAGTAGAACAGAAGTAAAAAAGATTTACAAGGATTTAATCTCAAATATAGATGCAAAATACATATTTTTAAGTTACAATGATGAAGGTTTGATGACTTTAGATGATATAAAAGAGATAATGTCAGAAAGATGAGAATATGATGTATTGAAACAAGAATATAAGAGATTCAAAGCTGACAAAACAGAGAATAGAAATCATAAACAAGATAAAACTATTGAGTATCTGCATTATGTTAAGATAATTAATTAAAAATCCTTGAAAAATTAAATTAAATTGGTATGCTGTAGGAAATAGAACAATAACAAAAATTATTTATGAGTTTAGCTGTAAAATACCGTCCGAAAGATTTTGAGTCATTGGTTTGACAGACATTTGTTAAGGAGACTTTGAGAGAGGCTGTGAAAGAGGATAAACTGGTTGGGGCTTATCTGTTTTGTGGACCTAGGGGGACTGGTAAGACTAGTGTGGCTAGGATGATGGCTAAGACAATCAATTGTTTGAATCCTGTTTGATGAAATCCTTGTCATAAGTGTGAGATTTGTGTGAGTATAGGTGATAATAAACTTATGGATATCATCGAGATAGATGCGGCGAGTAATACTGGGGTTGATAACATAAGGGATTTGATTGAAAGAGCTCAATTTCTGCCAAATGTGGCTAAATACAAGGTCTATATAATCGATGAAGTACATATGCTGAGTACTGGAGCATTTAATGCACTTTTGAAGATACTTGAGGAACCACCAAAACATGTAAAATTTATCCTTGCGACTACTGAGATCCACAAGATCCCTGAGACAATACTTAGTAGATGTCAAAGATATGATTTCAAGAATATATGAGATACTGATTTAAAGGCAAGGCTCGAATATATAGCTAAAGAAGAGAAGATTAAAACAGACTCAAAATCGATAGATTTTATAGTGAAAAATTCACATGGATGACTTAGAAATGCTATCACACTTTTTGAACAATTTATATTTAATAGTGAAATAGTTTTTGATAATATTATCAAAAATATGTGAATCACTGAAAGCTCTTTTGTAAAAGAGTTTTTAGATAAACTTATAAATCATGATAAAAGTGTAGTTTATGATTTTGATAAGTTGATAGAAAACTGAAAAAATGTTAAATTGTTTTTCAAAGATTTGATTTACCAAGTCAGAGATGAAATAATTACTAATATATCAACGGGGATTAGTATATGTGAATTAAATAATATATTGGAGATACTTGATGAGACTTACTCGAAAACCAAAAATTCAATGGATGAAAAGATAACTTTACTTTCAGGGATATTGAGAGTAGTTACGAGAGGAGAGAGTAATAATTGTGTCATCTCGAGCGAAGTCGAGAGATCTTTCGGAGAATCAAAAAAAAGTATTATAAGTAAAAATGATGTTGTTAGCAAAGAACAGATTCCTCCATTGCAGTCGGAATGACAAAAAAAAGCAGAAGAATGACAATTTAAGAAAAGAGAACCAAAAAAAGAATACGAAGCATTTGAGGTTTGTGATTTGGATATAGGTGAGGCACTTGATGTGTTTGGTGCAGTTGATGAAGAAAAAAAGAGTGAGACAAGTAGTAACAATACAGGTTTTAAAAGAGATGATTTTATAGCAAAAGTAAAAGAACTGGGATGAAAGTGATCAGTAACTATGTGACTTAGAGGTTCTGAAATCAAATTTGATTGAACAAATTTGAGTATAAAAGCTCCTTCAAAAATAGCTTTAAATTCATTTCAAGATGTTTCTTCAAAAGAAATCATAGTTCATGCAATGGATGATTTAGGATTTAGTGATGTAAAATTAAAAGTTGAATAAAATTTTGCATTTTTTTCTTCTTTGAATAAACTGTCGTAAGCTTTAATATATTGTAGCATTATGGATTGGTAGCTCAGTTGGTAGAGCAAATCCCTCTTAAGGATGAGGTCGCGGGTTCGAGCCCCGCCCAGTCTACCAGTACTTATTTAAAGCCAAAACTCAAGATTAATTCTTGAGTTTTTTTGTTTGCATATATTTTTCTTTTTTGAAATAAATATGCTAATATTAATATATATTAGTTATTAATTAAACTATAAATGAGAATAAATAAACAAATAAATAATATCATTAATGTTATACTTATAATTTCTTGAATATTATTAATATTAAATTTATTTTCTAAATGATTTTATACTACATGTGAGTCATGATGGATATGATGTATATTTCCAACCCCTCATTATAGATGGACTATACCATGATATTTTGCTTTATTCTCATCAATAATAATGTTTTTATTACTCGTATCTAAAAAAAATAATATAATTAACAAGAAAGTTTACTTGTGAAAATACATAATTATTATCTGAATTATTGCTAATACAGTTAATTTTTTATTAACAGATGAATTTAAAATGTATACCACTTGATATATACATAAAAAAAATGTAAATCCTATAACATATGTATATTTATATAATGAAAATGATCCTTATTATTATAATATTATAGATTATAATAATAAATTAATAGTTAAAGATGTAAATACATTATTAAATATATTAAAAGATAAATGCATTATTGAAAATATAAATAATAATATTATTTGTAACTGACAATTAATATTAGAGTTTCAAAGTATTGATGATTATATTAAAGTATTGGAATATTCTAAAAAAAATAGTCTTAGTAATATTTATGAAATGACTTATCTTTCATTGATTTATAATAATACTTATTTTGATATTGAAAGATTAGAAAATTCAATCAAAAAATATCAAGATACAACTTTTCAAATAAAATTATTGATAGAGGGATTATATTGAGATCAAAATAATTATGAAGTAGCTGACTTATTGATTAAGTATAGTAAAAATAAGGATGTTGTATTTTTAGCTAAATTTTATACTGAAAAATATGCTGAATTTGTTACTAAAAAAGATACTTTAAACTATGATGAATATAATAATTTTTTAAATTCAATAATTCAAGAAGTAGAATATAAAGCTAAAAATATATTATGAGTTGATAATAATCTAATTAAATATAATCATAATTCAATAAATTAAGATATACTTGAGAGATTTTCAAATTATTAGTAATAAGATAGATTTAATAATGTGTTCAAATTTCTACTAACAAACTCTACCATTTGCTGATTTTAAAAAACCATCAAAAATTAATTTTTGATGGTTTTTGTATTTTTATAAAAATATATATAATAATTGATATTTAATTTATAATAGTAACATATGAAAACAGAATTTGAAGTAGTATTTACTGAAATTGATAGAGAAAATATTATAAAAAAAATTAAA
>SAAG01000123.1 GCA_010119095.1 Candidatus Altimarinota bacterium | reverse complement strand
ATCAATTCATTCTTTAATCCTATCAATTACTGATCATAAATCTTTTGAAAAATTTGATAAAAAGACCTCTTCAAAATCTACATCCTTTACATTTAATAAGACATAACTAATATAATAAACATTGTCAATAATGACAAAGTTAAAAAAAAAGAGAATATTTTAAAAAATATTCTCTTTTTTTTCTAATTATTAAATTTAAAAATCATTATATCACCGTCTTGTACTACATATTCTTTTCACTCAAGTTTTACTTTTCAATTTTCACGAGCCCCAGCCCATCATCAGTAATTTACGAAATCTACCCAGTTTACAACATCAGCCTTAATAAATCATTTTTCAAAATCTGTATGAATTACTCCAGCTGCTTGTGGAGCTTTATCTCACTTGTGAATAGTCCAAGCTCTAGTCTCTTTTTCACCAGATGTAAAATAGTACATAAGTCATAGTGCATCATAAGCCGTTTTTATTAGATTATCAATCCCTGTTGATATAAGTCCCATTTCATTAAGAAAACTTTTTCTTTCTTCACTACTCATATCAATCATATCAGCTTCTAATTTTGCTGAAATTGGACAAACTGCTATATTTTTATCACTTATTCAAAGGATATTTCTTAGTTCTTCAGAATTAATATCCATCATATCTTCTGATACATTAGCCACATATACAAATTGTTTATTTGTAAGTAGATGTAAATCATTTAAATATTCTTTTTCTTCATCTTTTAATGGAAAGCTTATAGCTAGATTTCATTCACTGATATAGGATAATAGATTTTTATATACTTCCTGTGCTAATGCCGCATCTTTATCACTTCTAGTTTTTCTTTCATTTGATATAATTCTTTTTTCAAGAGTATCTATGTCAGCTAGTATAAGCTCTGAATTAATTATCTCTATATCACTTTTTGGATTTATCTCACCACTTACATGAGTTATATCATTATTTTTAAATACTCTAACTACTTGAAGTATAACACTTACTTCTCTTATATTAGCCAAAAATTTATTACCGAGTCATTCTCATTTGCTTGCTCCAGCAACTATTCAAGCTATATCAATAAACTCACAATTGGCAGGAATTATCTTTTGAGTTTTTGATATCACAGCTATTTTTTCAAGTCTTTCATCATTTACATTTACTATTCAAACATTTGGTTCAATAGTACAAAATGGGAAATTTTGCGCATCTGCTGCATAGCTTTTTGTAAGAGCATTAAATAAAGTTGATTTTCATACATTTGGTAATCCCACGATTCATATTTTCATAAAAAAAGATTAAGTTATACAAGTAATATTCCCGCAAAATGCGGGAATATATATTAATATTTTTAATATGCATCTAAATTATGCATCTTTTCCTCAAGTTTTTCAAGCTTATGTTTTGCTTGTTCTTTTTTCTCCATTTCTTCTCTTACTAGACTTGCAGGAGCTTTTCTTACAAAACTTTCATTAAGTAATTTTTTGTCTAGTTTCAATATATATTCTTTTGCATCGTCTATAAGTAAACCAATTCTTTCTTTTTCTTTGTCTACATCAAGTGCATTTGAAGTATCTACATAAACCTCAATTCAGGCTTTTATAATGCTATAAGCTAGATTTTTTTCTTTTGGTTTTTTGTCTATAATAGATGTCTCTTCAGATCTAACTATTCATGAAATTAGATTTAAAGATTCTTTTATTGTCTCTAGATTTTTACTTCTAACATAAATCATTACTTTTATTGTATTGCTTGGAATCAAATTATTTTCTGCTCTAAGTTTTCTTATCTCTTTTATTAGATCTATTATAATTTGTTTTTCTTTTTCTACTTCCTCATTTCTTTTTATAGCAAGTTTTGGCCAAGTCATATCTATCAAACTATCTCCAAATCAAAGTTTGTTATATAATTCTTCAGTTACAAAAGGGATATATGGATGCCATAATTTAAGTAATGTATCTATTACATATACAATTACATATTTACCATACTTTGATTCTTCTTTAGTAAGTTTAAAATCCTCTATATAATAATCACAAAATTCATTTTTTGTAAAAGTTTGTAATTCTTGTCCACTTTCAGCAAAGTTATAACTTTCCATCGATGCAGTAACCAATTCTTGTAGATATTTTACTCTTGATAAAATCCATTTTTCAGAAATAGAAAGTTTATCATAATTATCAATAATTATTTTTTCTGTCTTTTTTATATCTCATCAAATTACTTTTATCTCATCTCATAAATTTGTATAAACAAATCTACAAGCATTCCACAACTTGTTCATAAAAACCATATTTGATTCTACATTTGCTTCATCAAATTTTAAATCATTTCAAGGAGTATTTCATATAGTTAAAGTCAATCTCAAAGGATCAGTACCATATTTTTCAATCATATCAATTGGATCTATACCATTTCATAATGATTTACTCATTTTCTTACCATGTTTATCTTTAACCAATCAGTGTAGATATATAGTTTTAAATGGAGTCATTCAAGTAAATTCATATCAAAACAAAAGCATTCTGATTACCCAAAAAAATATAATATCATGTCATGTTTCAAGCACTGATGCAGGATAAAAATCTTTAACTAAATCAGGTTGCTTTCCTCCCCACATATCATAGTCAAGTATAGAAAATGGCCATAGAGCACTTGAAAACCAAGTATCAAGTACATCAGAATCTTGAACATAATCTGGATTATCTGACATATCATCTTCAGTAACAATTATCTCTCCAGTTGTTTTGTGATAATATGCAGGAATCTGATGTCCCCACCAAAGCTGTCTTGATATACACCAATCTCTTAG
>SAAG01000028.1 GCA_010119095.1 Candidatus Altimarinota bacterium | reverse complement strand
ACACAGACTTGGAATTGAACTACACGGGCTCCAGTAAAAAATTGGTCATACAATGCTTGAACTTGTTGATTTTTGTGTAATGCAAATTATTCACGGAATGGAAGTACTTGTGCTCCTGCAGTTAGGACATATAATTGCTGAACATTATCTTCTTGAAAACAAAAAAATAGTGTATCAAGTTATACTCAAACATGGAATTGAACTTCTCGGAGTCCTTCAAATAGTTCTTATGTATATAATACAAGTTCAAGTACTACTTCTTGTAGATATAAGTGTAGTTCTTGATATAATCGGACATGAAGTAATTGTATAAAATGTAATAGTTGATATAGCTGGGATAGTTCAGTAAAAAAATGTAAAAAGACTATTTCATGAAATGGGTGTAGTAGTTGTCCTTATTGATATTCAAATTGACCTAGGTATGGTAATTGTTCATCTAGTTCATGAAATAGACGGTATAAGGTATGTAATTGATTGGGGGTAACATGTTGATTAGAAAAATCTTGGAGTTTTTCGGATATGAATTGTAATAAAATAGAAAATTATAGTTGGTCAGCAACCATATATCAATAGATATAAAAAAAAAGAATACTTTTTAAAGTATTCTTTTTTTAAAACAGGGGTTCTTTTATACTTTTCTTGTTTTTATCTTCTGCAATCAATTTTTTCTTAAGTTCATAAATTAATTTATCTAGGTAGTTGATTATATATAGTTTTTTTAGAGTATTTATTGAATTTGTATCTATTTCATATCATATATTATTTCAATTTTCATCATATAAATCTTTACTATTTTTATTGTAAATTTCACCTCTCAATTTTGTTAATGATTTTGATAAATCATCAAGATATTTGGTTTGTTTTGTAATACTTTTATATTTAATCTTTTTTTCAATTTTAGAAATAACTATATTTAAATTATCTCTAAGAGGTTTTGTGTCTAATCATTTTCTTTCAATAATTAATGCATCAAGTATATTTCTACCAGGTCAAATTATATATCTTGAATTATACATCATAGCACTTGATGCTCCTGCATCTAGGTTTACCGCATTGTAACAACCTAATTCAGTCAAAACTGCATGCAAATGATCAAGTATCACATCATAAACATATCAAAAATATATATTATTTCATTCTTTATCACTACATATAAAGTTTCTGGACATAGAGGCTTTCATTTTTTTATCTATGAGTCATTGCTCCCGATAGTATTCAATTACATTTTTTCAGTCCTGAAGTATGAGAGGGAAGTTTCATAATCAAGTATAAATCTCAGTTTCTTTGTCAGAATTTATCTTGTTTGTTTGAAATAAAAAAGGTTTACTATCTTTATCAAGTGCAAATACAACTCTGTCTCAAGTATCATCATATCATGCATATTTTTTTCCATCAATATATCTTTCATTTATTGTTGTATTTTTTCATTTACATGCACTATAATCTGCAGGACAAAAATAAACTCAATTTACTGCTGAAATCCCATTTTCTTTTTCCATTAATTCTCTCAAACTTGTAGCTTCATTGTCTTTATTCATTCAGATTTTAAATATAAAATCTTTTGATTTTAAATCATATTTTATAACTTTTACTTTATGTCAATCAATAGTTTTTTCTATGTAGGTGTTAGCTGAAACTATAGAAGGGGATAGTAAAAGTAATAAAAATATTAAATTAATTTTATTTATTTTCATTAGTTTTTTTATTAAAAATATTACTTAAAGTTTATTTAATTTTAAAAAAAAATAAAGTTACAAAATAATTTTAACTTTACAAAAAAAAATTATGGATAAAATTAAGAAGTAATTTTTAATTTTATTTTTATGTTTAAAACATTATCTAAAGAGGAATTTAAAAAAGAATTAGAAGATAAAAATATTGTACTTATAGATGTAAGAACTGATAGAGAAAGAGAGAGGTTTTGAAGTATAAGTGAAAAACAGTTAAATATGGATATTTATAATCCGAAAGTAGCAGAAGATATTTTGGCTTTGGATAAAGGAAAAAAATATTTAATTTATTGTTGGCATGGAAATAGGAGTCTTACAGTAATGAATTTTATGCAACAAAATTGATTTAAATGGGTTTGTGAACTTGCATGAGGTATTGAGAATTGGAATAAATAATTATTTAATTTTTAATTTAAAAATTTCTCTTCAGACTGTTTGGTTGGGTCTCTTGTAGAGTAGGCTTCATGATTTACTTGGGGTGAAACTTGTTCAGTTTGGAAGTAAGTTTTGTGTCTGACAATATTTATTTAGGATATCGTAAATTTCTTCAAAATAATTGTATTTTCATTTTATTTCCCAGAAAGGAAAGGAAATAACTATATTTCAAGTAAATCACACTTTTTTTAATCATGAGAAAAATGAAGTGTAAATATTTGCAAGAATAAGTCTTTGATTTTTTACTTTATCAATATCAATACTATGCTTTCAAAATATCTCTCATAGATATCATTCTGTTACTATCGAATCTATCTTATTATTATTTAAGATAGGTGAATTTGCTATATCTTTTGCATCAAGCTTAATTACTTCAGAAGTTTTTAAGTCTGTATTGAATTCATCTTTGATGAAATCTATATTTTTCTTTGTTGATTTAATCATATCTTCACTTATATCACTTCAATAAACTTCATTGTTTCAAGATATAATTGATTCAAGTAAAATAGTTCATAATCAGCAAAATGGGTCGTAGATAGATTTTCATCATCAGATATTTATCATCATTTGAGCAAGTTTTGGAGGAAGCATACCAACTTGCATATCTCTAGTTTTTCAAAAGTCTCTTTTTGCATAACTATCTATATCTTGCACGAAAATAGTACTTCATACAAAAGTATCAAGTGGAGTAAAAAATATATTGAAATCAGTTTTTGTTTCTATAAGTTTTTCTTTCGCAACTAAGTAGGACTTTATATTTTGAAAATCTTGGTTTACAAATCTAGTAGATAATCATGATTTTGCAAAATATTTCTTTGATTTAAGTAAAAAGTCTTTTTGATTAGCTTTAGTTTTTCAATAAAAATTAACAGCATAGTTAGTTTTTCTCTCATCTGTGAATAATGAGATCATCAAGTCGTTTATTTCTGATAAGTCGTAACTTTTGTCAGAAAGACATTTTATTATCTTGATTGTTCATCACATTTTAGGAGTAATTTTAATTAATCAATCTTCATTGATATTATCAACTAGAAGGATTTTTTCATCAACATATATTATTTCCATTTCTGGAAATAGGGCATAGATCTCAGCGATACTTAATCTATATTCTCTTCAAAGTTCAAATGCAAACATTTTTTATCTGTTATAAAATAGGTTTATTTTGTATTTATTATATAATTTTTTGTAAAAAAGAAAATTTAAAAAATAATTTTGACTTTTGAAATAAAGTATATAATATGGGTATATAGAGCATATAATCTTGTAAAAAAATAAAAACTTATATAATAAGTAAAGTTTAACTTTTTTAAATATATAAATATGTGAGAAATTCAAATTAAAGATAATAAGATATTTTGTCCTTTAAAAAATGATTGGCATATTTTAACACCTGAGGAATTAGTTAGACAAAAATATATTCAAGTTTTGATTAATGACTACCAGTATAAAATTGAACAAATGGAACAGGAAGTTTCATTAACAAATAGTCATAGATGAAATGGTAGAGCTAGAGCAGACATAATAGTTTGGAAAAATGAAGACGAAAAAAAATCTAGAAAAAAACCTTTGATAGTTGTTGAATGTAAATCTGATAACGTAGTAATTAGAGAAAAAGATTATTATCAAGGTATGAATTATGCTTCATGGGCTTGAGCTAAATTTTTTGTTACTCATAATTCAAAAGAAACTAGATTTTTTCAAGTTATTGATGATTTTTTACCAAATATTCCAGAAGAAATTTTAAATATTCCTACTTCTTCTGCAACTGAAAAAGAAATTAAACAATTACTAGAAGAAACAAAGGCTTTTTCAAGAGAAGAGTTTACAAATCTATTAAAAAATTGTCATAATTCTATAAGAAATAGAGATGCTCTTGATCCAGCTTCTGCTTTTGATGAGATTAGTAAGTTACTTTTTATAAAAATCAATTTTGAAAGACAAGATAAGTATTGAAAAATATTTACAAAAAAGTATATAGAAGAACAAGAAGAAAATTTTGATAAGATAATTAAACCAAGTCTCGTTGCAAGTGATCCAATTAAGTTTAACTCTATGAGTTACACTCAATTTTTGTTTGAAAATACAAAACAAAATTTTAGAGAAGATAAGCTTTTTGAGGATAGTGAAAGAATTAAAATTAAAGATAGTACTTTTAAGGATATAGTAAGTAAGCTAGAAAAATACAATTTATCAAAAACATGAGATGATATTAAATGAATAGCTTTTGAAAAATTTCTATGACAAACTTTTAGATGAGAAATATGACAATTTTTTACTCCTAGAAGTGTAGTTGATTTTATAGTTGATTTTTTGGAAGTTAAAGAATGACAAAAAGTAATCGATCCAGCTTCATGATCTGGTTGATTTTTGATAAGATTTTTTCAAGAGATATTGTGACAAATAGAAGATGATATACAATCTAAAAAAGATAAGAAAAAAGAAGAAATAGAAATGATGAATTTAAGCGAGGAAGAAAAAGCTATGAAGTTAAATGAAGAGTTTCTAAAATTAAATGAAGAGTTACAAAAAAGAGAATGGCATCTTGCAACAAAGTGTGTATATGGAACTGATAAAAATAGTCGTATGGCTAGGACGAGCAAAATGAATATGATTATGCATTGAGACTGACACGGGTGAGTTCATCATCATGATTGACTCATAAATGTTTCAAATATAGAAGAAAATATGTTTGATCTAGTTATTACAAATCCTCCATTTTGAGCAAGTGTATTTGACGAAGCTTGAGAAATACCAGTTTTAACAAAATATCAATTATCCAGTTGAAAATCTAGTCAGAAAACAGAGATCCTTTTTATTGAAAGATGTTTAAATTTACTTGTTCCAGGTTGAAAAATGTGAATTGTATTACCTGAATGAATTTTGAATAATCCAAGTCTACAATTCGTAAGAGAATTTGCAGAATGAAAAGCAAAGATTTTAGCTGTAGTTTCTCTACCTGTTGAGACTTTTATTTCATCAAAAGCTAGTGTAAAATCAAGTATAATATTTTTACAAAAATTTAGTGAAAAAGAAAAGTTAAGCTATGAAATTATATCTAAAGAAATTAATGATAAATATAAGATTGAAATAGAAAAAACAGAAAAAGAATTTAATGAAAAAATTAAAGTAGCAAATAAAGATGATAAAAAACTTTTAAAATCAGAATTAAAATGATTAATTGATGAATTGGTATTAAAAGCAAAAAAAGAAGTAAAAAAAGCTTTTAATTATCCTATTTTTATGGCTGAAGTTACAAACTCTTGAATCACCTCAACTGGGGCAACTGATGTTGAATGAAATGAGTTACCTTTAGTTATAGAAGAATATAGAAAATTTGAAAAGGAATTATTTAATTATCAAGGAAAATAATATGTTTAATAGTTTTTTATTGGAATATGAAAAGTTAGAGAATAGATGGGATCCCAAAGCTTATGCTTTTTTGAGGGCATTTTGAACAACTAATTTTGAATTTGTAAAAATAGGAAAATTATTAAAAAATAATAGAGAAAATTTACCTTTGATTGAGGATAAATTTTATAAACAAATTACGATAAAAATATATCATAAATGAGTGATTTTAAGATGAGAGCAAAAAGGAAAAGATATAAAAACAAGACCTCAATTTAAGGTAAAATCATGACAATTTATTTTATCAAAAATTGATGCAAAAGACTGAGCTTTTTGAGTAATTCCAGATTTTTTAGATTGATGAATAATTACATGAAGCTTTGTTTCATTTGATATTAAAAACCCAAAAATATTAAATATAGACTATTTTGATTTATTATTATCACAAGATTTTTTCTTAAATATTTTAAAATCAAAAAGTGTTTGAACTACTTGAAGAAAACCCATAATGATAGATGAGTTTTTAGATTTAGAAATTCCATTACCTTCTCTTGATATTCAAGAAAAAATAGTAAAAACTTATAATGATATAAAAAATGAAATTGAAAAACTTGAAAATGAAAATCAAAATCTTGATAAAGATGTTGATAATTATTTGATGAAAGAGCTTTGAATAGAGATTGAAAAGAAAGAAAAAAAGAAGTTTTTTTGTGTTGTGTATGAGGATTTGGAAAGGTGGTCTGTTGATTCAAATAGTTTTAACTTTAAAGATTTAGAATGAAACTATAAATTAGAAAAAGTTTGAAATGTATTGAATTTTACACAATATTGACTATCAGAAACATCAAATACTGAATGAATTTGAATACCTTTCTTAAGAATGAATAATATAATTAATTGAGAGTTTGATTATTCAAATATTAAGTATTTTGATTTAGATATAAATAGAAAGAAAAACTATTTATTAGAAAGGTGAGATGTTTTATTTAATAGAACAAATAGCAAAGAACTAGTTTGAAAATGTGCTGTTTTTAATGAAACTTGAAATTATACTTTTGCTTCATATTTAATAAAAGTAAAAGTTGATGAAAAATTAATATTACCAAACTATTTTACCTTATTATTAAATTCAAAACTTTGAAGAAAACAAATTGATTCAATAAGCAGGCAAATTACAGGACAAGTAAATATAAATGCGGAAGAATTAAAAAATTTTATTATTCAATTACCACCTTTAGAAATTCAAAAACAAATTTTAAATTGAATAAATATGATTAAAAATAAAAATAAATTAAACCAAGAAAGAATTGAAAAATTGAAAGTTGATTTAGATGAGAAAATCAAGGGGATGATTTTAGAAGGTAAATATTTATAATTTTAATTATTTGTATGACTGATCCTATAACAACAGCTTTAATAACAACAGCTTGAAAATGAGCTTTGAATGTTTTAAATGAGAATCAAAAATGAATGATTAATTATTTTTTAATAAAATTTTTTCAAAAGAATATAAAGAGTATCTAAAGAATAATATTTTAATTCGTAAAGAAGCTGAGTTTGAAGCATATCAAGAATTTGAATGAAAAATACAAAATATAGAAACAAATATACATCCTGTTTTATTAGCTATACAAAATGAATCTGAGGTTGAAAATAAAAATATGTTTTGAGTTCTAGATAAGGCAATTCAAAAAGTTAAAGGAAACGCTCAATGAAATATTGATACTGATAAAATTAAAAGATTAAAAGACCTTTCAAAAGACTTTAGTAGTGATGAAATGCAAGAAGTAATTGCAGGAATTTTAGCTTGAGAATATAATCAGTCTTGAACTTTTTCTCTCAAAACTATGGATATAGTTAGAAGTTTATCAAGAGATGAATTAAATATATTTAGGAAGTTTTGTTGATTAGTTATAAACAAAGATTTTATATTTTGAAATTTTTATGCTTCATGAAATAAAAACTTAACCAAATTATATACAAAATGAATTTGATATGATAATTATTTATATTTACAAGAATTATGATTAATAACTGGATCAAATTCGTCACAAGAATTATGAGATGAAACGTGAATAAATTATAATTATTGATTTATTATATCTGATAAGTTACTTACTTTAAAATTAAATAAAAAAATTAGTTTAAATAATAAATCAATTTTAACAAAGGCAGGTAAAGAATTTTATAGTTTAATTAATCCTATTTTTGATGAAGATTTATTTAATATGTCAAAAGAGGAACTAATAAGACAATGATTTGAAGAAATTAAGTAATTTTATCACTTTAAAAAAATTATATGAAAAAACTTATAAAAACAGCAATAAAAGTCCTTCAAAACTATGATTATCTTCATCTTTATTCAATAACTCAGCTTGTAAAAAATGAGTGAGGATTTGAAAATGATGTTAAAAATGCTGAAGATATAATAAATAACATTATTCTTGAAGACATAAAAACTAATGGAATAAATTCAACTTTTATAAAAGTATGATTAGAAAATTTTGCTCTTAGAAAACAAAATGAAGAAGAAAATCTTCTTTCATTTTTAAAATGTAGATTAAAAACTTTTCCTTTTTGGGAAATGAACAAACATGATATAAACTATTCTATACATCTTTTCTGATGTGATATATTTAGTGAAGAGGATAAGTTACTAAATATGCTTGAAAACTTGAAAATTAAGTGAAAAATCAATTCATACAATCCTATAACTCAATGACAAATCATAGTTTGATGAATAAGTTAATTTAACCCTAACTTACTCAACATCTCTTTTCCAACTTCTTCTACACTTTGATCAGCATTTACTTTTATTACTTTTCATTCTTGTTCTTGGATTTTTGCGATTGGTAGAGTATTGTTCATAAATTCATCTATTCTTTTTAGTATTCAAGCTTCATTATCATCTCATCTTTTTATTAGAGTATTTCATGTTTTTGGATTTATTGTAGTTCAAGCTGGGAATGTATCTCAAGTTATTGGATCATACATTCTTCATAAAAGTCTTTGAATTGCTTTTTCTTTACTAAGTTCAAAAAATACTACTTTATAATCTGGGAATATTTCTTCAAGAGTTTTTTTATTTCACTGGTTTCTTACAAATCAATCTAATATAAGGTTGTCATTTGTTTGTTTTGCAAGTATCTCTTTCATAACTTCTCAAACAAAATCAGGAGTTACTAGAGCTCATGATTCTAGAGTTTCTTTTAGTTTTTTTCATATATCTGTTCCTGAAGAAGCAATGTTTCTCAATTCTTGTCACATTTCAAGTAATGTATATCAATATTTTTCAACTAATAGTCTTGCTTGAGTACCTTTTCAGCAACCTTGGATTCATGTAAAAACTAGTTTCATTTTTAATGGATTAATTAATAATTTACTTATTTAAAGGTAATAAGCCGGATTCTGTATCTTGATACCAATCTATCTAGGCTTACGATCACTCGATAAGCTCAAGCTCGGTATATCTTTATAAGCCAATAAAGGATAATGAAGCAAATAAAGATACCATTCCAATTGCACCGGTATAGGGTTTACCATCCCGTATTACGGGATCATCTGTAGCTACTTCTATTTACTTACAAATATTTGTAAAATCAATATTGTAACACCAAATGACTTTTCACTTTTCAGACTTTCGTCCTAGTATTGTCTCTGTGGCACTTGCCATACTTGAAGTTTATGGATTATATCTTCAAGCTAGAGCCGTTAACTCTTATCCTATCCTTGTGGTGTCCGGACTTTCCTCCCCGAAAACGGGGCTGGTACCTGCCTTTAAATAAGTGCAAAAATTATATTAATAAATTTTTAAAAGTAAAATTTTATAAAAATATATATATGAAATGACATATTTAAAGCAATACTTGACTTTTTGAAAAATAAACTTGCAATTGTAGTAATTTGTATAATATTATGTGATTATAAAAGTAATATATAAAAATTTTAAATATGAATATGATGCGTTCTATTGATGTTACTAATCTTACACCTTTTAATTGATTAAATAAAGGTAATGTTGAACAGTTTTTAGAAGATGAAAATATATGAGAGAGAAAAAGTAAAGAAGTATTTACACCTGATGATTGGAGTGTGGCAATTTTAAAAGCAGTTTTAAAAATACTTTCTGAAAAATTTGATAAAAAATGAAGAAAAATTTCATTACTTGAAGTATGAGTTTGAAGTTGAATAAATTTAAAATTTTTACTTAAAAATTGTAAAGATAAAATCAATAAATTGTTTTGAACAGATCTTATACAAGAAGCAATTGCTGATACTGAAAAAACAATTGAGTGATTGAATAATGATGAAAAGTGTGAGTTAATTTTATCAAACTTATTGGAAAGTATACCTAAAAAAGTTCTTGAGATTGTTGATTTTATGTATGCATGTATTCCTCAAGTTATCTTGCCAGAATGAGCAGAAAGACCTCATGATTATTATGCACATTACTATGATAGGAAAGAATTTAATAGTTTTATATATAATAAATTTGGTTTTTGATTACTTGAAAAATATATAAGTCAATCAAGTGTAAATGCTCCTTGAGTTGATTTAGTTATGAATGTTTCAGGTAGAATTAATAAAAGTATTATCAATAGTATGTTTGAAAACTACTGATATAAAGCAGAATATGTTTATGATAAAATTATTCCTCAATGTGCTGAAACAGAATTATGAATGTATGTAGAATTAGAAAAAGAAAATAAAACTTCAGTATGAGATTTTTATGAAGATTTAGAAGGTAAAAATAAAATAACTGCAGAACAAGCAGAAAAAAGAAGAAAAGAAAATATGCCAGTATTTCATAGAATGTATGTGGTAAAATGAGTTCCAAAAAATACTAATTAAGATTAATTTTAAATAATTGAATTATGTTATTGCCAAAAAATATTGTATTATTTTCTTTCAAAAACATTTTTTATAACATCCTCAATTATAGGAAAAGTATCTTCAAATTTTCATGAAACATTTATAAAATCAATTCCTTCTCTGGGAGTTGATTTTATCATTGCATCTAAAACAGAGTCAAACTCATCCATTCAAGGAACATTGATTCATTTTTCTTCTAATTCACTTGCAAATTGAGCTACATGTGAAGTTTCTAAAAATATTACTGGTGTTTCAGACTTTAAATTATGTTCGTTTTTATCCCATGGAACAACGGAAGCTGCAGTATGTGGATCGATTCAATGATTGTATTTATTTCAAAAATCTTCGATTAAATCTAGTCTATCAATATCTGTTGATGATGATGATATAAAAGTTTTTTGTATTTTACTTAGAGTTTCTTTATCTATTTGAAAATATCAATTTTTACTTAAATTATCATAAAATCATTTTATGATTACATCATCTTTATTGTACATATCAAATAACATTCTTTCGAAGTTACTTGATTTAGCAATATCCATTGATGGAGCATTTGTAACTTGTACGAAATCTTTTCAGTCTTTTTTTGGAGGTTGGTAAACTCATGTTTTAAAGAATTTATCAAGCATATCATTTTCATTTGTTGCTATAAGTATATTTTCAATCGGAAGTCACATCTTTTTTGCATAATATCCTGCTAGTGCATCTCAGAAATTACCAGATGGTACTGAAAATATAACTTTATCTCAATTGACTATTTTTCACATTTTTAGTAACTCACTATATGCTCTAAAATAATAAACTACTTGAGCTAAAATTCTTGCAATATTGATAGAATTAAAAGATGTTATATTGTATTTTTCTTTGAATTCTTTGTATTCAACACTATTTACTTTTTTTACTATATCTTGAAGTGGGTCAAAAGGTACTTCAGCAAGTAGTGTAATTGCATTTGGATTATTAACTATTCCATTAACGGCTTGAAGTTTTTGAACTTTTGAAGGTCAAGTACTAGGTAACATAAAAATTGATTTAATATTAGTTCATTTTACTCAACTATGAGCAGCATTGATTGTATCTCAAGATGAAGCTCAAAGTACATTGATAGTTTTTCATTTAGCTAGTACTGATAATAATCTAGGTAGAAATTCTAAAGCAATATTTTTAAATGCAAAAGTTGGTCAATATCAAAGATGAAGAGAAAAGAGATTTGTTTCTCAAATTTGTTTCACTGGTGTGATTTCATTTCTATGCCACTGTGGTCAATATGCTGCATTAATAATAGCTTTTAATTCATCATTAGTAACTCAAAAATCAAGTCTATATAGTATATCGTAAGCAACTTCTTGATATGATTTTCATACTAAATTATTGATATCATATAAACTCAATTCTGGAAAATCAATTAAACACCAAAGTCATCCTGATAATGGTTGACTTGTTTGAATTGCTTCAGATAATGTTGATTTATCTGAGCTTCTTGAATCTGACAAAAAAGGTGGTTTCATATATTTTAAATTAATAGCTAAATTTATTATTTCAATATCTTTATTTCCCATTCTCAGTCTAGCATTGAGGTGCCTTTAATCCAAGGATTTAATAATTTAACATTGTTGAAACTTTGTCATTTACTATTTGACCATTTAACTAAATCATCAATTTTACCTGTCTTTTCTATTTTAGTTTCTGGAGCTATAAATGGTTCTCATATCATAAAATCCATATATTTTTTATGGTTGAGGTAGTTTTGTATGATGTATTTTACAGCAAGTATTTTAAATACATATCTTCATGTTTCTTCATTTAGATATAAGTCATAATAAGATGTAACATTTTGATCCTTTAGAGCTTTTTTTATAGCATTTTCTCATCTATTATAACTTGCTGCAACTAAAGTCCGGTTTCATAAATCTTTATAAATATTGTTTAAGTACTTTATAGCTGCATCTGTTGATTTTTCAAAATTGTATCTTTCATCTACAAAGTCGTTTACTTTTAATCAATATTGCATTGCAGTATCAGGCATAAATTGCCATATTCATCCTGCTCATGCACTTGAAATTACATCATTTCTTAGTGCACTTTCTACTATTACTAGATACTTGAAATCATCTGGAATTTTTGCTTCTTTAAGCTTTTTTTCTATATATGGAATATATAAGGGATATCTCTTTATATATAAGAAAAATTGATAAAGTGTATTTGAAGTAACAATAAATTCTCTATCAAATTTCTCTTTGTTGTAGAAGTGTTTTGAATCAATAGGCATTTCTTCTCATGCAAAATCTAATGGGTAATCAGGATATGCGAATAAAAAATTGTTGATATTGTTATATTTTTGTATAAAAAAATATAACAACAATGTCAGAAGAATGATAAAAACTATAGCTATTTTTTTCACCATAAATTAGAATTAAAATTTACTTTTTTATTTTATACATATAATCAAATAAAGCAAAATCTTTTGTTTTGTTCTATTAAGTTGAACGAATAAACCCTGTCAAAAGAAAATATACTTTTGACAACAGGTAAAAAAGATATAAATTTTACATAACTTTAAGAAAAAAAGCATTTTATTTTTTTATGTAGATAGGGTATTTATGGAAAAAGTTTACAGATTACAAAGTATTTTACAAAACATAATTGAAAAAGTAAAAAAACAAGATTTTCTTGTATATTTTAGAAAAATCTCTATCCTAGAGATAAGTGAAACAGAAATTGTATTTTGAGTTGTTTCAACATTTATGAAATGAAACCTTGAAGCTAAGTTTTATAATGATATATTAGAAGCTTCTAGAAAAGAAATTGCTTCAATAGATAAGATTACATTTGAAGTTGATAAAAACATAGATAATCCAACAAATAAATATGTTATTGATTGTATGGGTTACTATAAAGAATCAGAAAAAAATATTAAGAAATCAAATAAAACAGATTCTAATTCATATAATATGGTACAAACTACAAATTTGAAACCTACAAATGAAAGATATACTTTGCAAAACTTCGTTGTTTGATCAGATAATCAATTAGCTTTTTCAGCATGTGATGCTGTTTCAAAAAATCCTTGAAAATCATATAATCCTCTTTATATCTATGGTGATGTTTGACTTGGTAAGACTCACTTACTACAATGAACATCAAATGAGATAATGAAAAAATATAAAGATAAAAAAGTTGTTTATATAACTGCTGATAAATTCATAACTGAATATGTTATGAGTGTTAAAAAAAGAAGTGTAGATAAGATGAGACAGAGATTTCAAGAAGTAGATGTGCTAGTTGTAGATGATGTACAATTTTTCTCTTGAAAAGAACAAACTCAAAATGAACTATATAATGTGTTTAACTTACTTTACGAACAAAATAAACAAATAATAATTAGTTGAGATAGAGCTCCAAAAGAGTTAACTGAGCTTGAACCTAGACTTAGAAGTAGATTTGAATGGGGAATAACTGTTGATATAGGTAAACCAGATTTTGAAACTAGACTTGCAATAGTACAAGAAAAAGCTAGAGAAAAAGAATTTTTGTTACCTCAAGATGTTTCTGAATTTATAGCATCTAATGTAACTGAAAATGTCAGAGAATTAGAATGAGTTTTGAATCAACTGATTGCTGAGTATGAACTTGATTGAAGTACTCCAACACTTAATAAAATCGCCCAGAAACTTAAAAAACTTAGTTTTACTACTGATTTAATAGGGAATAACAATAAAGTTTCTTCAATGAAGAAAACTATTAGAAGTTATGAAGATATAATCGATGCAGTTTCTAGTTATTTTTGAATTGAAAAGGAGTGAATACTATGAGAAAATAGAAAAAAAGAATTTATGATACCAAGACAGGTTTCTATGTATCTTTTGAAAACTAAATTAAATTATACTTATGAGAGAATTGGTAATATATTTTCTTGAAGAAACCATGCAGCAGTACTTTATAGTTGCAATAAACTTGAACAAATAATGAAAAAAGATAAAAACTTACTTCAAGAAATCAATA
>SAAG01000027.1 GCA_010119095.1 Candidatus Altimarinota bacterium | reverse complement strand
TGTTCATACCAGGTGACTACTAAATGATATAAATCATATTGTTCAGAGAATAGCTAAAATAGTAATCACCACTATTAGTTCCACTATTGTGAAGGCTTGATATTTTTTAGTATTCATAAAAAATTGTTTAAATTATTTGAAATTATAATACATTTTTTATAAAAAAAATCAATTTTACTTTATAATAATTATTTACTATATAGATTTAAACATTAATCAATTCTTATACTACATTGAGAGTCTTCAAGTTCTTGCCTGTAAGCATCTATTACTCAAGGAATTGATTTTAAATTATCAATTTCTGTTTTCAATAAATCGTATGCATTGTTTTTTTCATATGGATTTTTTACTTTTTCAAAATATGCAATTTTTGAAAAATATCTTTCTGTTTGAATAATTTTTCTAACAATCTCTCAGATTTGTCATTCTTTAAGTTTTAAATTATGATATCATTGAACCTTTTTTGCATTTTGTAATCAATCTAAAGTTCTTAGATTATTAATCCTATCTGCAAATTTTACATAAAGTACATCTTTATCTAATTTATCAAGATGTCAGAAATATAACTTATCTCTTTCTCATTTACATCTTTTAACCAAATCCCCATACCATTTAGTATTAATAATCTCAACTTTAAGTTCTTTTTTCGTTTTTCATACTTCAAAACTTTCAATTTCAAATCTCTCTTTAGTAGTTAAATAATTTTTCCGATCTACTTTTGTAAGTTCCTTAACTCAATTTGCTATTTTATCACCAAATAAAAATTTTACTTCATACAAAGTAATTCAAGGAAAATCTTCAAGTAAATCATGAATCATAGCTATTTTTAATCTATCTCTGTTTGGATATGGAAGCTCATTTAAAATTATATCCATTGTTCATTTTAGATGCTCAAAATCTCTTATTGGATTACCTTCTTCATCAGGTGTTTTTCTAAATTTTCAACTAGTAATTGACTTCATTAAATGATATACAGCTTTAAATTCATCTCTGATTTCAAACATCTCATTTTTACTTACTTTTTTGCTAAATTTTTTCTTTAATTGATGTTGATACTCAGTACTCTTTCTGACTTCAAAAAAATGCTTTTTCTTAAATTTATCTAAATAATCCTTAATTTCTTCATATGAATGATTGCTGGATATTAATAATCATGCCGCTGATAAACTTAAACAATAATCTTCAAATCATCTAAACATAGCCAAATTACTGTCAATATCATCAGGGGCCAATCAATAATCTCTATTTTTTAATTTTTCATCTTTAATATACATTTCAAGCAATTCCTTAAAATCAGAAAAGTCATGAAAGTTTTTTATATCAATTACTTTATTTAAATTATCTGTTTCTATAGATTCCTTATCTCTTTCGACATTCTCAGTTGTTTCTATATTAAATACTCCAAATTGATATTTTCTGACCCGATCTGCAATATTGTCTGTAAATAGTTTTCATAATAATTCGAAATTTGCTCATGGAAAATCTCTCGTAAATTCAAACAACATAGATGCTAAAATTTGATTTAAATTGTATTTCTTTTTTTGTCACAAAACTATATCAAAAGTATTTTTAACTATTGAATCAAATTTTTTTTCATATAATTTTTCATCTATTGTAAGTCATTTATCAATTAGTTCTTGAGTTCTTTGTTTTCACTTTTCTCCACAATATAAAAATTTTAATAAGTTATAAATTGCATTAAAATCCAACATCTTTTGTCTGTCATTATGTTTTTCTTTACTAAATCCTTGATTTTTTAGAATTGCTTCGTACAAAACTGTACTTCTTCAAACATGATATGAATATTTTTCTTTGAATTTATCAATAAAATCATATATTTCTTTTTGAGTATGCTCTGATGATATTAGTTTACTATCCATTGATAAAGCCACACAATAATCTTCAAATTCTCTAAACATAGACACATTTGAAAATATGTCTTTTTGCCTAAGTTTAAACTTTGGATTATCTTTCTTTTTAAATTCAACAAATTTATTTAATAATTTACGAATTCAAAATTTACTATTTATATTAAGTATTTCAAAAACTTCTTCTGTAGTATTATTTCTTTCTTTTTCACACACATTTCAAATAGAAGTTTCTTTCGAAACTTCTGGCATTGTTATATGATAAAATAGATTATTCATATAAATTAAAATACTTGTATATATTTTGTCAATAGATATTAAGCATTTATTATATTTTGTCAAATATATTTTAAAATAGTTTTTTAATTTTTATGTATTTTATATAAACTACTCTCGTAATTTATAAAAACTTTGAAAATGAACCTAAATGAAAAACAAGAAATAGCTAAAAATACAGTAGATTGACCACTTTTAATCATTGCCTGAGCTTGAAGTGGTAAGACAGCTACTCTTACTTCTAGAGTAGAATATATGATAAAAGAAAAATGAATTGATCCAAAAAGTCTGCTTTGTGTAACATTTACAAACAAAGCTGCTCGTGAGATGAGAGAAAGGATATGAAAAAAACTTTGAATCGAAATAGATAACAATATCTATAAACATAGAAACTTACCCCTAATTGGTACATTTCACTCTATTTGAGTATTTTTCTTAAAAGAAATCTTGGCAAAATATGATCTAAGTAAGTTATGAGTAAATATAAAAAAAGACTTTCTAATCTATAGTGAAGAAGATAAATTAAAAGTATTAAAAGACATACTAGTAAATGATTTAAAACTTGATGAAAAACAGTTTAAAGCTAGACAAATAGCATATTATATAAGTGAAGCAAAAAACAGTTTTATAAAAGCAAAAGAATATTCTAGAGTTGTAGACAGTTTTATAAAAGAAAAAGTTTCACTTGCATACGAAATCTATGAAAAAAAGATGGCTGAAAATAATGCTCTTGATTTTGATGATATACTTTTTAAAACTTTGGAATTATTAAAAAATCCTGACATATTGGAATACTATCAAGAAAAATACCGTTATATAATGGTTGATGAGTATCAAGATACAAACTTAGTTCAATATGAAATAGTAAAATTGCTCGCATCAAAGTATAGAAACTTGGCAGTAGTATGAGATGATTGGCAATCAATTTACTCTTGGAGATGAGCTGATATGAGAAATATTCTCAATTTCAAAAGAGATTATCCTGAAGCAATTGTTGTAAAACTAGAACAAAATTACCGTAGTACAAAACATATTATAGATGCTGCAAACTGTGTAGTAAAAAACAATAAATCAGCACTGGAAAAAACATTGTGGACAGATAATGAACACTGAGAAAAAATCTGTCTAATTGAAGCTCCAGATGATAAACTAGAGGCTTCAATAATAGCAAAGATAATTAAAGAGAAAGTAAATAATAATGTCATCTCGAGCGAAGTCGAGAGATCTGTCGAAGAAATAAATAATGATTTAAATAAAAATAATATTACTTACAAAGAACAGATTCCTCCATTACAGTCGGAATGACAATTTTTTAAAAGCTGACACCTAACAAATGACAACTCTTCTAAATACTCTGATAACTTAATCCTCTATCGTACAAACTGACAATCTCGTCAGATAGAAGAAGCTCTGATGAGTGAATGAATTCCTTACAAAGTTGTTTGATGACTAAAATTCTATGATAGAAAAGAGGTTAAAGATATGCTTTGATACCTAAGAGCCATTTACAACCCAAATGATGTCATAAGTTTTAAGAGAATCATAAATACCCCTTCTCGTAAGATAGGTTCAAGAACTTTAGAAGTTTTAGATATCTACAAAGACAATTTTTCTCTTCCATATTTTCAAATCTTGGAAAATGTAGAAGAAATAGAGGACTTAAATAATTGAGCAAAAAATTCAGTTAAATGATTTTTCAATCTGATGTTAAATTTTAGAGAAAATGCTAACAGGCTTGAAGTAGCATGACTTTTAGATTACATTGTAGACAAGCTTGACTACAAAACTTACTTGATAGACGAATTTGGTAGTGAGGAAGCCGAGTGAAAGATGGACAACATAAAAGAGCTTATAAATCTAGCAACAAACTATAATTGACTATGAGCCGAAGAATCTCTTTCTCAGTTTTTAGAAGAAGTATCTTTGGTTTCAGACTTAGATAGTGTTGAAAATGATGCCGATTATGTAACACTAATGACAATTCATACAAGTAAATGACTTGAGCAAACTAGAGTATTTATAGCTTGAACTGAAGAAAGCATATTCCCTCATATAAGAAGTCTAGAAAATCCAAGTGAACTTGAGGAAGAAAGGAGACTTATGTATGTAGCAATGACAAGAGCAAAAAAAGAGCTTTACATATCAAGAGCCCTAGAGAGATTTTACTTTGGTAATTATGTAAGAAATCCAGCCTCAAGATTTATAAAAGAGATACCAAAAGAGTACATAGAAGACTATAAAATGGAAATGTCTTGTTATTCTCTTTGAAACAGTTTTTCAAGCATGGATAATTTTTCTTCAGGATGAAGTCTAATCCAAAAAATAAAACCAAAAGAATATAATGATATCGCAGATTTCTCAGTATGAGACAAAGTAACTCACCACAAATTTTGAAACTGACTTATCACTTCCCTAACTTGAGAAATTGCTGAAATAGCATTTGTCTGAGTATGAACTAAAAAAATGAATATCAAAATTGCACCAGTAAAGAAGATTTAAAACTAATAAAATTTGATTATTTCCCATTTTAAATTATATTGTTACTAATTCCAAAAGTAACAATATTTTTTTAACAAAAAGACAATATGAAACAAAATATATGAGTATTTTTCGGTTCAAAAACAGCTGAACATGATGTATCAATTACAAGTGCTTATGTAGTTATGAAATGGCTAAAAAGAATGCCTGAATACGAACTTTATCCAATCTATGTAACAAATAAATGAAAATGGGTATATGACAAAGATTTTAATGATATAAAGAAACTTAAAGATTATGACCATGCAAAACACCAATTATCTATAAATATGTGTGAAAACGACTCTAAAATGCACCTTTTGCAAAACAAAAAATGATTATTTTCAAGCAAAAATGAAATAGTTTTAGATGCTTGTTTTCATGTATTTCACTGACTTGCTTGAGAAGATGGATCAATACAAGGACTTTGTGAATTACTTGAAGTGCCATATGTATGACCTGGTATATTAGGTTGAGCAACTACTCTAGACAAAATAATAACAAAAGATATACTTAAAGCAAACAATTTACCAATAGTACCTTATCTACATTTTGAAAAATGAACTTGAGATATAAAAAAAATAGAATCAGAATTAAAATACCCTATGTTTGTAAAACCATATAACCTATGATCATCTATCTGAATTTCAAAAGTTAAAAACACGAAAGAATTGAAAGATGCAATAGAAGTTGCAGAACATTTTTCAAATGACATAATAATCGAAGAATGAGTTAATAATCTGATTGAATTGAACTGTGCTGTATATGAGAATAATTCTCATATTATTACTTCTCTAGTTGAACAGCCTATTGCTAATGCCGATTTTTTAAGCTTTGAAGAAAAATATATTATTAGTGATAATGGTTGATGAACGATGACATGAAACAAAAAGAAAGTAAATATCCCTGCTTTAATCCCAGATGAAATAACTAAAAAAGTTCAGGATATGGCAAAAAGTATATTCAAGATTTTTAGACTTGGATGAGCTCCAAGAATAGATTTCTTATATGACGAAAAAGAAAATAACCTTTATGTTAACGAGATAAACCCTATTCCAGGTGCCATGCAAATACATCTATGGGAAAAATCATGACTCTCTCAAACAAAATTTCTAAAAAATCTAATTGAGAGTGCTATCGCACAAAACGAAAGAAGAAAGGTAAACATTGATTTCAAATCAAACATCCTAGACCACACTATCTCATTTATGAAATAATCAATGATAAATAAACAAGTCTTATTAAACTGAATCCTTACATCCTATGTAATATCAGATAATTTCAATCCTGAAAAATCTCTGCTTTTTCTTCATGGTCGGTGAAATGATAAAATGAGTTTTTTAGAAATCTACAAACTATTAGATGAAAAAAAAATATCCTATATAGCACTTGATTTTCCATGATTTTGATGAAGTGATTTTCCAAGCTTTGATTGGAGTGTCTATTATTATGCTGAGTTTATACAAGACTTTATTAAGAGATTAGAACTTGTAAAACCAACTTTGATTTGACACTCATTTTGATGAAGAATAAGCATAATACTTTGAAGTGCTGAAGCTTATGAAAACATAAATAAACTGATATTGATTTGATCAGCATGAGTAAGACCAAAGATAAATAAGCTTAAATTAGCTATTATAAAAACATGAAAGACTATTTTTTCTATTCCTTGATTAAAGTGAATTTGAAATAAAATCAGGCAAAAAATCTGATCAAGAGATTACCTTAATTCATGAAGAATGAAAAATATATTTCTAAAAACTATAAATGATGACCTAACTCCTCTCTTTGAAAAGATAAAATACCCTACACTATTGATTCGGTGACTATTAGACTCAGAAACACCGGTTGCTGATGGTATACTAATGAGCAACACAATAGATAATGCAAAACTTAAAATCTATGATAACTGAACTCATTTTGTTCATCAAGAATTTTCAAATGAA
This sequence comes from Candidatus Altimarinota bacterium, assembly GCA_010119095.1. Lineage (GTDB taxonomy): Bacteria > Patescibacteriota > Gracilibacteria > BD1-5 > UBA6164 > Altimarinus. The sequence continues at coordinate 7,804 of SAAG01000027.1, read as the reverse complement.
GTTTTTCAAGATATTGAAAAGTTTATACATCAATAGAAAAAATAACTAATTCTTTCTTGCATATAAATCAATAATATATAGACTTATAATATTATTTAAATATCAATAATAACTATGTTTCCAAAACACATCCTTACATCATATCAATTAGAAAACTACAACAATTTAAGGTTTCTAAAATTTATTTACACACATCCAAAGTTTTGGTTATTTTGAGGCGAAAGACAAAAACTTGTTTGGACAAATAAGGCTATTATGATAGCTATTGTAGCAATCTCTATTGCTATTATAAAAATAGTTTTTTATATAATTCTTTTTTATAATTATATATCAATATATATTGATATATTGGCTATTATCTTACGGATACTTGCATTTCCACTTTATATGATTATAGCAAATTTTCTTTTAATACCTATTGATAGGTATCTAAAAAACAAGATTATAACAAAAGCTAAAAATAAATTAGATTGATTAAGAAATAATAAAAAATTACATATTATCTGAATTACTTGAAGCTACTGAAAGACTTCAGAAAAAGAGATTTTAGAAACTGTACTTAAAGAGCATTTTAAAGTTATTACTTCATCAGGAAATAAAAATACCCCTCTTTGAATTAGTGAACTCATTTTAAATCAAATTGATGACACCTATGATGTATTTATAGTTGAGATGTGAGCATACTACAGATGAGATATAAAAGAACTTTGCGATTTAGTAAATCCTGACATATGAATCTTGACTTGAATAACTCTACAACACTTAGAGAGATTTAAGACCCTTGATAATATCATAAAAACAAAATATGAACTAATAGAAGAATTGTGAGAAAACTGATTAGCTATACTAGACTCATCAAATGAAAATGTAAAAAAATGACTAGAAGAAAGAAAAGCTACATTAAAAGTAAAAAATGTAATTGAGATAAATAATCCTGAAAGTATAACTTATCTAAATAATCTTGCTTGAATCAGCTTTACATATGATTCAAAAACACTACAAACAAAGCTACTTGCTTTCCATAGTGCAAACCAGATAATGATAGCATATGAAGTAGCAAAATACCTAAAAGTACCGTCAGATAAGATCCTTACTTGAATAAAAAATATAAATTATGTACAGCATAGATTAGAGCTTATATATAACTCTAACTCAAATCTATATGTGATTGATGATTCTTTTAATGGTAATTTTGAATGAGTAAAATCTACAATAGAACTACTTAAAAATATAAAATGACATCGTAAAATATATCTTACCCCTGGGCTAGTAGAATTATGAAAGGAAAGTTTTAATATACATCATCAAATATGAAAAATGCTTGCTCCAGTTGTAGACAAAGTATTATTAATAGACAATGTTGCTACAAAATCTGTCTATAATTGATTGATAGATTCAGGATTTGATAAAAATAATATTACTTTGTATAATTCAACTCTTGCTGCTCATGAAGATTTAAAAAACATCCTCTTTTGAGAGGATGTCATAGTTTTTCAAAATGACTGGAGCGATAATTATTTTTAAACTATATCTCTAGTATGCCCTTTTATTTCTTCAACCATTTTTTTACTTGCAGGATATAGTTTTGTCTCAGTTTTTCATTCCCTCAATGCTTCAAACATTCAATTAAGTTGAGCAAAAGTATTTCATGAATCTCATCTAATTTCATCAATAGTTGTAGGAGTTTCCTCTGGTTTTCAAATTGCCATATTTAATAAATTTATAAAATAAAATATTATTGAATATATAAAAAACACATTAAAAGTAAAAAATTTTAAAAATATTGCTATCATTAAATTAAAAATTAAAATAATAAAATATTTATAACTTATAATATTTATGAATTGATTTGTTTACATACTTAAATGCTCTGATAATACTTATTATTGTTGATCTACTAATGATATAGAAAAAAGACTTCATGAACATAATAATCTGAAGTCTTGAGCTCATTACACAAAAATAAGAAGACCTGTAGAGATAGTTTATAAAGAACAATTTGAAACTCTTTCAGAAGCTCGTAAAAGAGAATGTGAAATAAAAAAGCTGAGTAGGATTCAGAAAGAAACACTTATAAAAAAGAAGATGTAAATTACATCTTCTTTTTTTCTAATACAGTTCTTACATATAATCATTGAACTTGCAACCTTGCCCACTCAGTTTTTCTCAAAAATTTTAGTGCTGAATTTTTACTTGGATTACTAATAAAACAATTTATTCTGATTAATTCTCAAAGTTCTCTAAATCAATATTCTGAAATCAAATAATCCAAAATCATAGATAAAGTAACTCAATGTAGTATATCATCATTTCTATTTTTTGTTTCCATAGTTTTTACACTTAAATTATAAATATTTATTATTAATTTATAATAATATACCAAAATAAGTCAATATTAAATTACTTGATTTTTTTTACTAAATAAATAATCTATCACCGTTCTTTTTAGAACATATCAAGAGTTGGGTAAGAGAGAATAGGCTCGTTTGTATTACCCCAGCAACCATACTTTATAAGTATTGGTGCTAATTCCTACCTCGTTTGAGAGGAAAGATATAACTTCTACATTTGCAAAAAATTAGACAGAAACTTTCCTTTTAAACAAGTAAAGTTTTTTTATTTGTTTAAAATACAATATATGAAATATTTTATAACTTCTGAGTCAGTATCAAGCTGACACCCTGATAAATTATGTGACCAAATAAGTGATGCAGTACTTGATGCATGTTTTGCAGAAGATCCAAATTCAAGAGTAGCATGTGAAACTCTTGTAACAACTTGAACTGTAATAGTATCTTGAGAGATAACTACAAAAGCAAAAGTAAACTACACTGATTTAGTTAGAAAAACAATTTGTGATATAGGGTACAATGAAGCTGAAGCATGTTTTGATGGTAATGATGTATGAGTACATCTACTTATCAACACTCAATCACCAAATATAGCACAATGAGTTGATACAGGTTGAGCTGGTGATCAATGAATAATGTATGGTTATGCATCAAATGAAACTCCACACCTTATGCCTGCACCAATTTACTATGCACATAATTTGGCAAAAAAATTGGAGGAAGTTAGAAAAAATGGAAAATTACCATTTTTATTACCTGATGGAAAATCTCAAGTTACTGTTGAATACGATGATGGAAAATTGGTTAGAATTGATACTGTTGTAATCTCAAATCAACACAGAAAAAATGTAACTCAAGATCATCTAAAATCTGAGATACTTAAAGAAGTTATTAAACCAGTTTTAGGTAATCTGATTGACGAAAAAACTGTATTTCACATTAATCCTACTGGACTTTTTGAAATCTGAGGACCTAAATGAGATTGTTGATTAACTTGAAGAAAAATAATAATTGACACTTACGGTTGAGTTGGTAGACATGGAGGATGAGCATTCTCAGGGAAAGATCCTTCAAAAGTAGATAGAAGTGGTGCTTATATAACTAGATATCTAGCAAAAAATATAGTAGCTTCTGGAATCTGTGATAAATGTGAAATCCAAGTTTCTTATGCTATCTGAGTTGCTAAACCAGTAAGTATCTATATAGACTGCTTTGGAACTGAAAAAGTTGGAAGAGAAAAAATCATAGAGACTATTGAAGCAAATTTTGATTTATCTCCTAGATGAATAATTGCAAAACTTGATTTAAGAAGACCTATATATCAAAAAACTGCTGCTTACTGACATTTTTGAAGAGATGATGTAAGTTGGGAAGCTCTTGATAGTGTAGAAATATTTAAAAAGTTAATCTAATTACTAAAAATTATTAAATAAATACGGTTTTTTTTTGTTTTTAATAGAAAATGATGTAAAATATTATAAGTTAATATTTTACATCATTTTTATGTTGGACTGAGATACTCTAAGACAAAATACAAGCAATCAAACAACTCAAAGCAGACATGTTTGACCACAAAATGAATTCAAAAAATCTTTTGGTAATATTTTACAGTTTACTAGTAAAAAGGAGCAAGTTATACATAGATTATCTCAAATTTGAATAAATGTTTCAGAAGAAGATTTTGATTTTGTTCCAAATCTAACAGATAGAGAACTTAAAGAAAAACACTCTCCTAATGAGACAAATATACATATTGCTCCAATGTTAACTACAAAATCGATGTTTGAAATGATATGACTTGATAAAGACTATTTTCAATCTAAAAAAGTAACAGATATCTGATGATGATTTACAGCTTTACCATTTGAATTAAAAGAAATTGTTAGTTCACTAGAAATTGTTGATACATGTTTTGGCTCAGATATTGAAAGATTAATAGATATTGATATTACTCTTTTAGAAAAATTTATACTATCAGATAAAAAAACTTTAAAAGAAAAAAATGAATATTTAGCAAAATTAAAACTAGAACTAGATTACTACATAGACTATTATACTCCAAAATGACAATCAATTTTTTTAGATATAGAATGAAAAATTATAGAAACAAAAAAAATTATAGATAGTTTTAATAAGTCTTTACCTAGAAAAACTCAAGTTGTTGATGAATTGAAAATGTGGAAAGAACAAATTCAACAATGAAATAGAGTAAATAATAATTTAGGATTACAAAATGTACATTTAAATAACTCAGTATGAGAAGATATTAAATGAATTGCAAATGAATCTCAAGATATAGTTTTTATAAATCATTTATTAACGAAAGGTAAAGTAAATCCATATCTGATACTTGCTGAAGCCTCTAGAATTGTTAAAAGTGGATGAGAAATAATTGTAGTTAATGATGAGCCTATTAATCTTGATCCTTCAGGTTACAGCTATATTAAAATCCATAATGATAAAGACAAACACAAAATATGGTTTAGATTAATAAAAAAATAAATCTCTTAATTAAAAATATATGAAACTTACTCCGAAAATAATTATAAGTTATGCATTGATTGCTTGTACTCTTTTGTACATTACAGAAAATGTATACCATCCAGTATATCTATTACAATTGATACAAAAAGTTATATCATTTGTAATAATTCCTGTGATAATTTGATATATATTTAAAACTCAATTTGGTAGATTTTGAAAAATCACAAAACAAAGTTTTTTATATGGTTTATCTCTGTGAATACTTGGTTGAATTGCTATTTTTGTAGCATACTATCTACTAAAAGAAGTTATTGACTGGAATGCTATTGATAACTCTATGGAATCAAGAAAGATAAATGAATCTACTTTTATATTGGTTTTTACATATATCATGTTTTGAAATTCACTTGTTGAAGAATATTTTTTTAGATGAGTTATATTTAACACTTTAAAAGATAATTATAAAATAAGTGCTTATCTACTTAGTTCAATTGCATTTTCACTATATCATATTACTATTTTTCAAACTTGGTTTCATGGTTACATACTTTTAATTGCCTTGTTTTGATTATTTTTAGGGTGATTATTTTTTGCTTGGTTATACAAAAAAACTAATTGAATCTGGTGAGCATATATATTTCATATCCTTGCTGATTTAGTTATACTTGTTATTTGATACTACACATTTTTCTATACTTCAAACTAATTTTTTTACATTTTTAATAAATGAAAATAGTACACTGTATAAGTTTTTACCTTAGGTAAAAACTTATATTTGTTTTTTTATTTATAAAAAATTATAAAAAATACTTAATTTTTTAATACAATTAATTTTTTGTTTACAAAAAATTAAGATGATATATAATGCAGTAGTTTATTTTATAATTATTAAAATATGCCTAAGAAATATATTCCTATTGTATGAACAACTGTTGTTGCTTTGATAATCTGATGACTAGTACTTTTCAATGTACAAAAAACAGAAGCTCCTTCAAAAGAATTAGCTTGATCTGGAGAAACTGAAACTGGTACAACTTTTACAGCATGAAAAAAAGAAACTGATAAAGATACAGCTAAAGAAAATCAAAACCTATGGGAAAAATTTAGTGCTGGAGAAAAAATAAATATAAAATGTGAAATTGATACAGAACAAGAATGATGAAAAATAAAACAAATGGTGTACATTTCTAGTCCAAATATAAGAATGGATATGAATGTAGCAAATAAAGCTTGAAATAGTGAAAGTCATATGATTATGGATAGTGAGTATACTTATATTTGGGGTTCACACTGACCAGCTATGAAGATGAAAAATATTAAAGAAACAGAAGAAAAAGATGAAGAACCATTACCAAATCCTCAAGAGCAAGAAAAAGATATGAAAGGAAATTTAGAACAAATCCCTTACAATAAATGTGTAGAATGGATAGTTGATGATTCTATGTTTAAAGTACCTACTTGAACAGAGTTTATGAATATGGAAGATATGATGAAAAATATGCCTTCTCAAGCTGATATGGAGAAAATGATGAAACAAGCATGACAATAATATTTTTCAAAAAAACAGTTTTAGAATTTTTAAATTTTTTTTAAATTAAAACTGTTTCCTGTGCCAAATTTTAACTATGTTTAAATTTGGTACTTGTTTTTTAATTTTACAAAAAATTATAAAAATTCCATTTACTTAAAATAGATAAAAAATATGAGATATGAAAAACTTGATATCCTCAGGTGAATAGCAATATCAATGATGATTGTTTTTCATACTAACTATGTTTTATTAAATATTTTTGATATAAGTTTTTTAAATTTTTCAAATAGTTTTTGGGATATATTTGGTGAAATATGAGGATGTTTGTTTATAACAATAGCTTCAATTTCATTTATGTTATGAGAAAAAAAATATGGAGACAAAGTATGCAAAAGATACTTTCGATACTCCATTTTTTTGTGAATATTTGCTCTTTTAATCTCAGGTTTTACTTTTATTTTTATAAAAGAACAATTGATACTTTTCTGAATACTTCATTTTTTTTCAATCTCGTTTTTACTTATTTTATTGTTTAGAAAATTAAAACTTTTTAACTTTATAATTTGATTAATTATAGTTTTATTTCATGTTTTTTACAGTATTGAGATATGAAATAATTATTTATTTATACTTTGATTTATAAATAATAGTTTTTATTCGGCTGATTTTTGGCCGCTTATCCCTTACTTTTGATTATTTTTGTTATGATACTCATCATCTCTTTTCTTGTATGAAAAACAAATATTACAAAAAATATTAATTTGAGAAAAAAAATGATTTATATATAATCTACTGAAAGTTGCATGAAGACACTCCCTTCTAATCTACATAATTCATGTTCCTATAATAATTGTTTTAATTTTCTTAATTAAATACTAATGGAATATCTAGTAAAATATTCAAAGATAAAACATGGTTATGTCAGAATAGACTCTGATTGAAAACTTAAATTATCAATACCTGCAAGACTAAAAAACGATAAAGAATTTGAAAAAAAACTACTTGATAAATGAAAAATTTTATTAGATAAAAAAGAAAAACATAAAGATTTAAAAATAGAAACTGTAACTGAGACTCATGTTTATATATTTTGAGAAAAAATAAGTAAAACAAGTTTAAATGAGACCAGTTCAAAAATACTAAAAAACTTTTTATTTGATGAATCAAAAAAACTTACAGATCAATATAGTGACTTACTTTGAATCCCTTACGAAAAACTAACAATAAAAGATTTAAAATCAAAGCGGTGAAGCTGTACAAGAAGTCAAAAAATAGTATTAAATCTAAAGTTACTTCACATACCAAAAAAATTTCTTGAATATGTAATAATACATGAGGTTTGTCATCTAAAAGAAAAAAATCATTCAAAAAAATTTTGGAAAATTGTTGAATGATTCTTGCCTAATTACAAAGAAATAAGAAAAGAATTAAAAAAGTA
>SAAG01000026.1 GCA_010119095.1 Candidatus Altimarinota bacterium | reverse complement strand
ATGTGGTTTAATTCGACAATAAACGGGGAATCTTACCCAGACTTGACATCCCAAGAATCCTGTGGAAACACGGGAGTGCTCGCAAGAGAACTTGGAGACAGGTGCTGCATGGTTGTCGTCAGCTCGTGCCTTGAGGTGTTCGGTTAAGTCCGTTAACGAGCGAAACCTATGCCGTTAGTTATTATGTCTAACGGGACTGCCCTTGTTAATAGGGAGGAAGGTGTAGATGATGTCAAATCAGCATGGCTTTTACGTCTGGGGCCACACACATGATACAATGGTCGGTACAATGAGTAGCAATAAGGTAACTTGGAGCTAATCTTAAAAGCCGATCTCAGTCCGGATTGAGGTCTGAAACTCGACCTCATGAAGTTGGAATTGCTAGTAATCGTGAATCAGATATGTCACGGTGAATATGTTCCTGGGTCTTGTACTCACCGCCCGTCATGGCATGGGAGGTAGTAATACCGGAAATCCCTCAAGTAATATGGGGGCTCATGGTAGGACTACTAACTAGGCTAAAGTCGTAACAAGGTATCTGTAGGAGAACCTGCGGATGGACTATCTCCTTATAATTTTCCATAAAGATTCCCTTAAAACTTTCTTCTAATATTTTACTTATTTTGTTCATTAAAATCTGAATAATTATAGTTAGTTAAAGAGTTATTTAAGACAAATAACTAATAGTTTTAGGTGGTGTTAAAATCGTTATATAGCATAAAGTGGATGCCTTGACTCGAATGTCCGAAGAAAGACGTACTAATCTGCGATAAGCTTGGAAGAGCTGATAAGAAGCGTTATTATTCCAAGATTTCTGAATGGGGGAACCTAATCACGGTAATCGTGATTGTCTGTAGTACAGACGGAGACATTGTGAACTGAAATATCTAAGTAGCAATGGAAGATAAATCAATTGAGATTCCCTGAGTAGTGACGAGCGAAACGGGAACAGTCTAAACCGTAGAAACCGTATAGGTAGCTTTTGGTTCTACGGGGTTGCAGGAATAATATAAGGGGAGGCTAATAACCCTAATATAGAATATGATTGTTAAGAGAACAAAATGAGAAGTTTGACCATAGAGGGTTAAAGTCCCGTAAATTAAAACATTTGTATTTTGTATATGTTGTATCCTAAGTAGGTTCGGACACGTGTAATCCGGGCTGAATCTGGGGGGCCCATCCTCCAAGACTAAATAGCATTCGAGATCGATAGTGAACAAGTACCATGAGGGAAAGGTGAAAAGAACCCCGGGAGGGGAGTGAAATAGACCCTGAAACTTTATGCTTTCAAAGAGTGGGAGCCGCAAGGTGACCACGTACTTTTTGTAGAACGGACCAACGAGTTAGTGAGTGTGGCAAGGTTAAGGAAGTATAATCCGGAGCCGAAGTGAAAGCGAGCCTGAATAGGGCGATAAGTCATATTTACTAGACCCGAAACTCATGTGAGCTTCCCATGAGCAGGCTGAAGTAGAGGTAAAACTTTATGGAGGGCCGAACCATTTGGAGCTGCAAGTCCATTGGATGACTTGTGGGAAGGAGTGAAAAGCTAATCGAACTGAGATATAGCTGGTTCTCCGCGAAATATATTTAGGTATAGCCTCAAAGAACTATTGCACAGGGGTAGAGCTCTGAAAGAACTAGCGGGTCGTGAGACTTAGTAAATTCTAATAAACTTCGAATACTGTGTAAACTACTTTGGGAGTCAGACGGCTGCGGATAAGCGCTGTCGTCAAAAGGGAAACAGCCCAGACTACTATCTAAGGTCCCTAATTAACAATTAAGTGGCAAAGGATGTGAAGTTGCTGAGACAACCAGGAGGTTGGCTTAGAAGCAGCCATTCCTTAAAAGAGTGCGTAATAGCTCACTGGTCTAGCGACATTGCGCCGAAAATATAACGGGGCTAAATTGTTAACCGAAGATGTAGAATTAAATTTATTTAATTGGTAGCGGAGCGTTCTGTATGTCGCTGAAGGTGTGGGGTAACCCATGCTGGAGATACCAGAAGTGAAAATGTTGGTATGAGTAACGAATTTGAGATGAAAACTCTCAACACCGAATGTCTAAGGTTTCCTACACAACGTCAGTCGTTGTAGGGTAAGTCGGTCCTAAGGTGTATCTGAAAAGAAAAGCTGATGGATATTAGGTTAATATTCCTAAACTACTTATACTTTTCTAAGGGGGGACATATCGGGATATAGGAGACACATAATGTAATCGTGTTACGAAAGCAAAATTTGAGACATAGGCAAATCCGTGTTTCTTTAAGATTGAGCTTAGTTAAGTTAATTCTGTTTTAGCAATAAAATAGAATTGATAGCTTCTAATATATTCTGGTATCGAGAAAAGCCTCTATGAGCCAAGGTATAAGTAACCGTACCGAAATCGAACACTCGTAGACTAGTGGAGAACACTAAGGTGAACGTGATAATTATGCTTAAGGAACTCGGCAAAACAGCGGTCGTAACTTCGGGATAAGACCTGCCTTACACTTAATTTAGGTGTAAGGCCGCAGCTAAAGAGCTCAGGCGACTGTTTACCAAAAACACAGCTCTCTGCAAACTCGCAAGAGGATGTATAGGGGGTGATGCCTGCCCAGTGCCAGAAGGTCACGAGGATGAGTGCAAGCTCTGAATCTAAGCCCTGGTGAACGGCGGCCGTAACTATAACGGTCCTAAGGTAGCGAAATTCCTTGTCGGGTAAGTTCCGACCCGCACGAATGGCATAACGGTCTGAGCACTGTCTCAAGCATAATCACGGTGAAATTGCAATGCCGGTAAAAATGCCGGCTATCCACAGCAAGACGGAAAGACCCTATGAAGCTTTACTATAACTTAACATTGGGTCATGTTTTAAAATGTGCAGGATAGGTGGGAGACAATGAGATAGAGACGTCAGTTTTTATGGAGTCACCCTTGAGATACCACCCTTTTTAAAATGTGATTCTAACTCTTAATTTAGAGAACAGTGTTTGGTGGGTAGTTTAACTGGGGCGGTTGCCTCCTAAATTGTAACGGAGGCGCGCAATGGTTGACTAGTATCGGATGGAAATCGATACGATAGTGTATTCGCATAAGTCAGCCTGACTGAGAGACCTACAAGTCGATCAGACACGAAAGTGGGCGAAAGTGATCCGGCATCTAAGTATGGAATTGATGTCGCTCAACGGATAAAAGTTACTCTAGGGATAACAGGCTGATTGCGTCCAAGAGTTCACATCGACGACGCAGTTTGGCACCTCGATGTCGGCTCGTCGCATCCTGGGGGTGGAGAAGCTCCCAAGGGTATGGCTGTTCGCCATTTAAAGCGGTACGCGAGCTGGGTTCAGAACGTCGTGAGACAGTTTGGCCCCTATCTGCTGTGGACGTTTAGGAATTTGAAGAGATCTATTTCTAGTACGAGAGGACCGAAATGGACAAACCTCTGGTGGATCGGTTGTTATGTACAATAGCACTGCCGAGTAGCTAAGTTTGGAATAGATAACCACTGAAAGCATCTAAGTGGGAAACTAACTCTAAGATTAGATTCCTCTACCTTTAAGGTAATAAGTCCCCTTGGAGACTACAAGGTTGATAGGTTGCAGGTGTAAGGATAGAGATATTTTTAGCCGAGCAATACTAATAGGACGAATGGATTTTAACACTATCTTTACGATTATTTATTTTAATAAATTATCTTTGACTAACTATAAATGTTCAGATTTTATGACAAAATATGTATGTTCTTTAAATACTTGATGTCAGGATCTTGGTGGTTATAACGATTGGGGTACACCTGTTCCCATTCCGAACACAGAAGTTAAGCCAGTTCGTGCTGATGGTACTGCATTTCGAAAATGTGGGAGAGTAGGTAGCTGCCAAGATTTTGATATTAAGTCAAGAAAAGAAACTGAGAATTGAGAAATGAGAGTTGAGGTATAAGTATAGAAATGAAAATATAAATTTCTCTAACTTCGGTTCTTACTACTTAGTCCTCAGTTTTTTTTTAAATTAAGTAAGCCCGAATAGCTCAGTTGGAAGAGCGGTGCCCTTCTAAGGCAAAGGTCGTAGGTTCGAGCCCTGCTTCGGGTACCATTTAAATACACTAATATATGGGTGATTAGCTCAGTTGGCGAGAGCATCTGCCTTACAAGCAGAGGGTCATTGGTTCGAATCCATTATCACCCACCATATAAATAAATAAAAAAGTTTGATAGAAATATCAAACTTTTTTTTGAGGTAAAAATTACTTATTCAATAGTAAATACAAAAGTGCCATTCTTATTGGTACTCAGTTTTGTGCTTGTCTGAAGAATGCGGCAGTTGGTAGGGCATCTATTTCTTCTTTTACTTCGTTTACTCTTGGTAGAGGGTGCATTATAGTCATATTTTTGTTATCTCATAGGATTTCTAAATCAAGAATATAATCATCTTTGATTCTGTCATATTCTGATAAATCTGTAAATCTTTCTTTTTGTATTCTGGTAACATAAAGTACATCTGATCAATCAATACCTTCTTTGTAGTTTGTGACTTCCCTGTATTTTATATTTTTGTTTTTTAAGAAATCTGTAACTTTTTCTGGCATTTTAAGTTCTTCTGGTGAGATAAATGTAAATTCTATATCATTAAATAATCATAGTAAAAATACTAGTGAATGAGTAGTCCTTCAGTATTTTAAGTCTCAAACCATAGCGACTTTAAGATTATCAAGTCTTTTATTTTCTTTTAGAATTGTGTACATATCTAAAAATGCTTGGCTTGGATGTTGATGTGGACCATCTCATGCATTGATTACTGGTCTATTTGTAGCTTTTGCTGTTGTTTCCACACTGTATGCTTCGGGATGTCTCATAACTATTATATCTGCATAAATAGAAATAATTTTTGCATTATCTTCAAGTGTTTCTCATTTTGATAGACTTGAATTTCATTTTTCTGATACTGTAATTACTCATCATCCTAGTTTTTGCATAGCTGTTTCAAAACTAAGTCTAGTTCTTGTTGATGGTTCATAAAACATTGAAGCCATTATATATCATTCAAGAGGTTTTCATTTTTTTGCTCAAGAAAGGTATTTTTCCATTTCCATAGCAGTCTCAAAAATAGTTTCTAAATCTATTCTAGAAAATTGCTTTGTTGATAGTATGTCTTTGTGTGGAAATGTGTACATATGAGTTATATTAATAGATAAAATAATGAAATATATTATATAATTTTTTTAATTTTATTTTTATTAATATATTTGGCTATCTCTAAAGGTAATTCTGGATTAAACAGAGCTGCAGTTGCACACATTACAAATTCTGCTCAGGCATCAATATGCCTCATAAATCATTCTGCATCCATTACTCATCAACATCATATGATCTTTATATGTTTTGCTTTTTCTCATAAATCAATTTTTGCTTCTTTTAAGTTAGCTACAGCATTTACAGCTAAATCAAGAATTGCTTTTCCACATGTTCAACTATTTTTTCATCAGGCTAATGCTTGCTTTCACTTTTTATCTATTATTTCCATTGGAATTGTATTTATTGCTACAATTCAGTCGATATATGGAGACAGAGCATCCATAAAGTCCTTGTAATAACTTTTGTATGTATATCACATTTTTACTAATAGTTTTGTATTGCTGTTATGTAAAAATTTTCTTGTATTTGTTACAATTATTAGCGAATTTTCTATATCTTTAAATATTGATCATTCAGCTCCACTCACATTTGGACATGATAAGTTTAATTCTATTATTTTTGATCAAGTAAATTCAGCTATTCTAGCCAAAAATGCATAATCTAGAGCTAAATCATGTATGGTTCAGTTTTCTTTTGGAGTTCAAACGACACTTGTAATAATTTGTTTCTGTTTTTCTTTAGCATATTGTTCAAGTCTAACTATTGATGGTAACCATTCAGGGATTGTATCACTGGGCATTCAGAAAGAGTTGGTTATTGACATATTTTCAATTTTTCATTTATAATCTAGACTTCATACTACTTTGTTTCATATAGATTTTTCATTGATTTTAGTTGTTGGAATAAAAACTATATTGTGTCATATGTATTTTCAATCAGAAGCATGAGCTAGCCTATGAATTGATCTAAATGTTTTCCAAGTAATAACTTCAAAACCATCTTTTGCAGCTCACTTCATATATTTTTCATTATAAAGTGGTCCTGCTGCAACTCATATGGGTAAATTTGTTTTATATCAAAAAAAATCTGCCATGATTCAATAATTTCAAAGGATTTTTTTTATTCTTTTATTTTTATCACTTATTCTTTCAAAAGGACCTTTCTCTTTGTTATATTCAAATGTTTTATGTATATCGTACCTTTTGTTTAATGTATTTTCCATTTTAAATAATTAAAAATTAATTAATTATGCTCCAAGAAATATTTTTTCCATTCATAAATGGAACAACTTCACCATAAATTTCAGGTATAGTAAAATCTTTTTTTTCTAAGGTAATTATTTTTGTTTGAGGTTTTATTTTATATATTTTTTGAGCATTTAGAGATACAAATTTTTCTAGATTTTCTATTTTTCAATGTTTCTCAAATAATTCAGCTAAACATTGTAGTGCTATTGGAGCTGTAAAAACTCATGCAGAGCAATATTGAGATTCTTTTTTATTTTTAGGATGCGGTGCAGAATCAGATCAAAACATAACTTTTTCATTTCCATTTAATGCAATCTCAAGTAGAGCTTCTCTATCTTCAGGTCTTTTTGCTATTGGTTTACAAAATAAATGTGGTTGTAGCATTCATCAAGCAATATCGTCTAGAGTTATATATAAATGGTGTAGAGTTATTGTTGCATATAGATTAGGGTATTTGTTCAATATATTTACTGCATCTTTTGTCGTTATATGTTCCATTATTATTTTTAGTTTAGGATAGGTTTTTGCAATCAATTCATATACAGGCATAAAGTTTTTCTCTCTATCCATAACAAAATCAGTAGTCTCTCAGTGAATACAAAGAGGGATTTCAAGATCTTCCATTGCTAAAAATATATGTCATATTTTGTCTAAATCTATCTTCTTCACTCATCAATCTGAATTTGTTGTAACTCAGTCTGGATACATCTTGATAGCTAGTATTTCACCTTTCAAATCTTTTAGTAATTCATAATTTAAGTCTTCATGAAAAAATATAGTCATATAAGGTGTAAACTCTTCATTTCAGATTGATTTTAAGATTCTTTTTTTATATGAAATTACATCATGTTTAGTTTTTATAGGAGGAATTAAATTAGGCATAATCAGTCCTCAAGAAAAGTATTTAGCACTTAATGGAGCTACAAGATCCAACATTTCATTATCTCTTAGATGTAAGTGCATATCGAGAGGTGAGTTTATTTGTAGTTTCATAATTGGCTATTAGATATTATTTTTATAGGTAAATTTATCCCAATTAGCTTTTGGCCTAAGTGCGATAGATCACTTTTTACATAATTCACAATCATCTTGTTCCCATTTTTTTGGAATTCATGAGTATAGAGAAAATATTTTTTTAGTTCATAAGTATTCATTTCATGACCAATTTACAATAGTTGCAACAAATGGTAATACTTCTGCTCACAATCCTTCTAATATAGCAATAGTTTTTACTATAGATCATCAAGTTGAAATTGCATCTTCAACAACTAATACTCTATCTCATTTTTTAATATCAAATCTTTTTAAAACTTGCATTTTTCATTCTGGGGTTTGAACTGGTTCAGTAAAAGCAAATTTTGTTCCTAGTTGTCTTGCTAATTCATGACCTAATGTTATTGCTCAGAATGCAGGTCAAATAATCCAATCAGGTTTTTCTTTTTTGATTAATGGTTCTAAATCTACTATGATTCAAGAGACAATTTCTGACAATAATCTAGGATTTTCAACCAATTTACTTCAATTATTGAAAGTATCTCAGTGCATTCAAGAAGTCCATAATGCATGTGGTTTTGTGTAGTCTCAATCAAATTGCCACAATATTCACATTTCTTTTAGCTTATCTCACCAATTAATTTTTTTATCCATATTAATTAAATTTATTAATAATATTTAAAGCTTTGTTTATAGCAGAAACTATGTCTGGAGAATTAAGTAGTGGTCTTCACATAACGATATAATCACTTCAATTTTCTAGTGCTTCTTCAATTGTTGCAACTCTTTTTTGATCATTTTTATCGTTTTTATCAAATCTAATTCATGGAGTTAGTGTAAGAATTTCTTTTCAAAAATTATCTTTTATCATTTTAACTTCTCCGGCAGAACATACTATTCAGTTTATTCAACTTTCATAAGCAATAGTTGCTAGGTTTAAAACATTTTCTTTTGATCATTTTCAAAATATTGAAATATTTGCATCTTCGTCTAGAGAAGTAAGTGCAGTTATTGCAAATAGTTTTAGATTGTTAAGTCATAGTTCTTTTTTGTATCTTACTAATTCTGTCATTGCTTCTTTTCAAACACTTGAGTGAATTGTTAGGATACAGGTTTTATTAACTATTAGCGAATCATTTAGCTTTTTTAGATAATTTTTTAAAGTATTTCATATATCATTGTACTTTGCATCAAGCATTAAAAAAGCCTTGGGATTTTGAAAAATTGAAGATAATCAATTAAATCAGACCAAGGCTATTAAATCATTTACTTTAAATATAATATCTATATCTTTAAAGTTTTGTTCAATTTTAGAAACAATATCTGTAGTTTCTAAAATTGAAAGGTTATCGAGAGCAATAACGAGTTTTTTCATATATTTATATATTTGTATTAATTTAAATTTTCAATAATTTAATAATTTTTTTTCAAATAGCAAAATATTTTTTTAATAAAAACCTCAAACATTTGTTTGAGGTTTTTATCTTTTTTATATTTATTTAAGTAGTTTATCAATTGCTGTTTGGAAAGAAGAGAAAGGAACAGCTCAAGATAGAACTTCATATTCTAAAGTTTCATTATTAACTAGTATACTTGCAGGAGTTCATGATATACCAAAACTACTTGATCAGTATGATTGTTGTTCAGTGATTTTTTTATCATATTTACCATCTGTTATACATTTTTCAAGATTAGCTTTGTTAGCTCATAATTTTACAGCTTCAGCAACCAAGAAATCTTTATCAGATTTTTCATCTTTAAATGATTTTTCAATCAAGCTATAAAATGCACTAGCTCATTTTTGTTCAGCTAAACATTCAATAGTTCTTGCTGCAGGCATTGCATTTTTATGGAAATCTAAAGGAAAACTATTAAAGTATATATTTACATCATCTTTATATGTTTCAGTCATTTTTGAAGGAACATCACTGTTATGTAATTTTGCACAAAAAGGACATTCTAAATCACTGTATTCAATCCATGTGATTTTAGCATCTTTATTTCATTTAAGGTAAGTATTTGATTTAACTTTTTCAAGTACTTCTTTTTTCATAACCAAAAATCATTTACTTGATCTTTTTGCATAAGGATCAAATGAAGCTCAAATTTCTAAAGAATATTGTTTATCTGCTAATTCTTTTAAGTATGGTTGCATTTCTCATTGATCATCAAAGTCTTTTGATGATAAGATTATTGCAGGTAATTTCTCAATTTTATTATCTTTTAAATATTCAGAAACTCATTTATCACTAAAATCTTTTTCTATAAATTTTGATCAAACTAAGAAAGGAATTTTTTTAATTTGAGAAACTATTTCGCTTGTCATACAATTTGTACATCTTTTATCGTCTATTACAGTAATTGTAATATCTGAAGCTTTAGTTGTAGCTCCAGTTGTATCGCTTCATTTATCATCTCAATCTTTTCAGAAATTTTTTCACATAAAGAAAGCCATTATAGCTATTACTAGTAATAATGCGATAATTACAATGTATAGAAGATTATTTGTTTTCTTCTCAACTTCACATCCATTAAATAATGTCATTGGTAAAATATTTAAAAAATAAAATATATTTTTATTATAGTTAAAAACAATAAATATCAAGTTTAATATTTTAAGGGTCTGGGGCAATATATTGACATTGTTTTGTTACTTTATTCCGAGCATTAGCAATCCTTATTATATAATCAATATTTGTGTACATATTTCAAACTACCTCATCATATTTTTCTCTTGTGGATTTTAGTTGTTTTTTTCTAAATTCTTTTAAATAATCAAGCTTATTTACCTGAAGTAAATTATAGGCAACTTTTTTATATATAAATAATTTGTATTCAACCAAATCTTGACAATTTGATTGTGAAAAATAAGCAGCTCATTCTTTTACAGTTCATTCTTTATCATTTTCTTCTCATCAAATACATTCGTAATAATTTTTTATAATAGAATTTTCTTCACTAGGTAAGCAAAATTTATTATATCTTTTCCATAAAGTTCAATTAGGATTAAAAGTTTCATTTATATAATTTATTCAGTCTAAGTAACTTTCACTCTTTTCAGGTCAATAAAAATATTGAACTGAATTTTGGAGATTGGTTAAAAAATTTTCTATATCTCAATCAATTTCTCTAAATTTTTTATCAAAAATTATTTGATAAGCTATCTTTTCTACATTATTAGTTTCTGCACATACAAATTCTGTTATTTTTCTTGCTCATCATTTTTCTCAATTAGCTTTTATACATTGATCTATTTCGCTTTGGTATCAACAAGCTGAAAAACAACTAAGTGTATTAAGTCATAAAAATATAAATAGAACAGATAGTAAATATTTTTTCATAAAAAATGATAATTATTTTTTTCTTTTTGTTAATGAAATTAATTTAACAATGCTTTTTCAAAAAATATTATAGGAAAATCAAAAAACTTTTTTAAACACTCAAATTGAGTTATTAAATACCCTTTTTCATAAAGAAGTTTGGCTTGCTCAAAAAATAGATGCTAGAGCTCATCAAATAATAAGTCATGTCACGATTTTATCAACATTTGATATTGATTTATCAACTTTCTTTTTTAACATCAGTTTTAATTAAGTATTAATTAGCTCTCAATTTTGTTTATTTTAATAGATTTACTATCTAAATTTAGCCTCGGTATATTTACAATAAGTAAGTTATTTTCCATTACTGCTTTAATATTATCAAAATCCATATTTTCAGGCAAAATTATGTTTCTTGAAAATTCTCACCAAAAACACTCACTGTTTCTTAGTATATTTCATTCATAATATTCTAATGGTTTTTTTCTATTTCAAGATATAATTAAAATATTTTTATTAACAGTAATATCAATATGTTTTAATTCAACTCAGGCTATTGGAGCTATAATTATTATAGAGGTATCTTTTTCAATTATATCAAGAGATATTTGTCATAAGTCATTTTCAGTCTCTTCTATTTCTTCACTTAACTCATCAAATTCTTCCTCGTTATTATTAGATACTCAAAAAAGTTTAAACATATAATTTGGTTAAACAATAAAAAGGTAAAATAACAAACGAAAAACAATTATTCATTTATTGCGATTATTATATTAATTTTTGTAAAAAAACAAATTAAATGATAAAATAAATAGGGTTAATTGGTAAAAATTAATAATTAATAAATGAAATTCTCAGTATTAATAAATAGCATTAAAGAAAATATTTTAAAATTGAAGACAAAAAATAGAAGACTTAGCACAAAAGCCAAGATTGATTTTTTGTACCAGTTTTGAACATTATTAAATTCATGAATACCAATTACAAATGCCTTAAAAATAATGATTTACCAAACAGAAAATAAAAATATTAAGACTATTATTGAGGTTATCCTAGATGATTTAAATAAATGAATTTCTTTAAAAGAAAGTATATTAAAGTTCCCACTGATATTTAAGCAGTTTGATTACTCAATTATAGAAATGTGAGAGTTGACTTGAAAAGTAGGAGATTCTATAGAAATAATTAAAGAAAAAGAGGAAAAAAGTAAAGAATTAAAATCAAAAATACTAGGAGCCTTTATTTATCCTATAATAATAACAAGTCTTTCAATTGGAATGATTACTATTTTTATTCTTTATGTTATTCCAAAAATAACAGATATGTATAAAGATGCAAAAGTTAATTTACCAAAACTCACACAGTTTGTTATAGATTTATCAGATTTTTTACAGAAAAATATAGTAATTCTATGCATATCTCTAAGTTTAATAATATTTTTAATTTATACATTTAAAACCCATAAGAAAACCAAAATATACTTTGATAAGTATATAGTTAGAATGCCAATATTTTGAATTTTGTTAAAAAAGAAAATTTTAGCAATATTTACTTCTTCATTAGGGACTCTTTTGAAAAATGGGGTAATAATAAATAAATCACTAGAAATAAGTGCCTGAGTAGTATCAAATGATTTCTACAAGAAAGAAATTGAGAAAATAATACAATGAATATCATCATGAGAAGATTTTTCAAAAATGCTTTGAATTGATAATATAAAGGAAATTAGGAAATATAATACTTTTCCTATGGAAATTGCATCAATAGTCAAAATTTGAGAACAAACTTGAAAACTCCCTGAATTATTAATTAAAATATCAGAAAAATATAACAAAGAAATTGATAATGTAGTAAAAAATCTATCTACCGCAATAGAACCATTGGTTATAGTATTTGTTTGATCAATTATTTGAACATTGATAATGGCAATAATGCTTCCGTTTTTCAATATGGTTAATGTGATATGAAACTAAACTTTACAAATACATTTTATTTTATAAAATATAATTTATTATTTATATAAACTAATAAATTATATGACTATACAATTGAGTAAATTCTTCAAAATATTGTTTATTTTTTTTGTATTCTTATTGCCTTTCCATGCTTTAATTATTACAACTTTAAAGTGTAAATTTGAGATAGATACAAATGTAATCAGGTTTTGGAAAGAAGGATTAGTGATATTATTACTTTTTGTTACGATTATAGACATATTCTTAAAGAAAAAAAGTATTAATTGACTATTAAAATGAAATTATTTAGTTTGAGTTACTATTACTTTTATATTTTCATCTTTGGTTTTTATTTGATTTCCATATTTTGAATTTAAGGTATCAAATTTTCTATGATTTAAGTATGATGTTTTTTTCTTGTTCTGTATGTTGTTATGAATATATTTAAATTTTATTAAAGACAATTTTAAAACACTACTTTATACTATTTTTATTTCTTGATTTACATCAATAGCTATTTTTCTCCCTTGGTATATTTTTTGAGATATTTCAGCCTTAAGTGATATCTTTTGATATTCAAATAAAGTATCTACATATAAAGCAAATACATGTATAAGTTTTTCGCAAAATGTAGAATGATGACATCATAGATTTCAATGAACATTTTGATCCCCAATCAATATGTCTATATTTTTTGTAGTTTTTTATATAATTTATGTAGGATTAATTTTAAGTAAAAATTACGAAAATAAACAAAAAACTATAGCATATATTTTGATACCATCTTTATTTGTTTTACCGTCTATTTTCTTTTCTTATAGTAAAACATCTATTTTGTGATTGGCTTTCTGAGCGAGTATTTTTACATATCTTTCAGTTAAATTTATATTTAAAAAATCGTTTAAAAAATCACAAATTTATGTAGTCTACTGATTATTACTTATTGCCTTTATTGGACTTGTTATAGCGAAAAAAGATTTATTTTTACACTTAGATGCAATATTGAACAGATTAGAAAATCTAATCAGATCACTAGAAATGTTTAGATATAATCCAATTGGATATGGTCTTTGAGTTGCTTGACCAGCAAGTCAAATATGAAGAAGTATAGAATCACTTTGAAATTGGCAAATAATTGCTCAAAGTACATCACATACAGCATTATTTTTACCTGAAAATTGGTATATTCAAATTTTACTTGAACAATGAATTTTTGGTTTTTCTATATTTATTTCACTGTTTTTAATTATAGGGTTTAAATTGTTTGATATAATAAAAAAGAAAAAAGATTTTTTAAGCATCTGAATATTTTCTTCATTTGTTGGTATATGTTTTATGTGCTTATTTTGTCATGCACTTGAAGATGCTTGAATAGTTTACCCTCTGTTTATGATTATTTGAAGCTATATTGCATTAAATTTAAAACTAAATGATTAATTATTGGTTCTTCACAAAATAAAAATGAAAAAAATTATAAATAAAAATCTCTACTTAATATGAATAATATTGGTATGAAGTTTATTTCATATAACTTTTTGGTGATTAAATGAAATACTTAAAAATGCCGATTGCTTTGCTTATTTACAAATGAGTTATCATTTTAAAGCTTTAAGCTTAGAATGATTTTGAACTTGATGGTTTTGATTTTTATATAGTCTATTGATATCAATATTTGATACTCTGACTTTCTCAATAAATGAGTATTATGCTGTTTTATCCTTGAATATAATATTATTTTGAGTTTCAGCTTTAATACTTTACAAGATTTGAGAAAAATATCTATGAAAAAAATTTAATCTATTACTTGTAGTTTTATTTTATTTGTCTTCAATTTTACTTCATTTTAATATCTGAGTTTTATCAGAAAATATTTACATACCTTTATTTTTGGGACTTGTATTATTTTTGATTAA
>SAAG01000122.1 GCA_010119095.1 Candidatus Altimarinota bacterium | reverse complement strand
TCAACACAAGATAGGCGGCGGCGTACGGTTTAAACTTTTCTTTTTTAGACATATAGATGTTGAATTAGTAATTAGGCAGACAAAATTTCAGATAACGTTAGTGATAACCGAAGTATTCTGAAACGAAGTGAAAGAAAATTTGGGAAAATGCCGAGCCGAGGCATTTTCCGGTTATCACTTGTTATACGCCCCGAGCGAAACGTAGTGTAGCGAGAGCACAGCGTGGCACGAAGCGTAGCGGAGTGAGTTCAAAAAATATTTTTCATTCTTACTTGTCATGATAGGCTTTTTTAATTTCTTATAAATTTGATTTTTTCCGTTTTGAAAAATGAAAGAGGGGTTAGGGGTGAATTCCATTTTTCAAAACACATTATTTTTTCTTCTTTAGAATTTTAACTATTCCTTTATTAGCATTAACTTCTAAAAAATAGTTATCCTTTAAAATTTGAGTTGCTAGCTTAGTTCCTATAATACAAGGAATGTTCAATTCTCTACTTATTATTGCGGCGTGACAAGTTATGCCTCCCTCATCAGTTATTATAGCAGATGCTTTTTTCATTAAAGGTACATAATCGGGAGTTGTCATTGCAGTGATTAGCACATCACCATTTTTAAACTTATTAAATTCATTCTTGTGCAAAATGATTTTAGCTCTTCCTCTAACCAATCCTTTAAAAGCAATGCTTCCTTTTATTGTTTCAGCGGTAGAATCCTCATCAAATTCCTCAAAACTTTTTACCTCATCACCGGATATTAATCTTAATTTAGAATCTTCCAAGACAATAGCATAATTTCTTTTTCTTTTATCAATTTCTTGTTTATAATTTATTTTTTTATCAAACCAATTATCAATTTCGTTATGTGTCAACAGGACAAATTCTTCGTATTTCAATCCCATTCTGAAGGCTATTTGATCTAATAAATTTTTAACTTTAAATTCCGAGTAAAATAACATATCTAATCTAAACGTTCTTAAATAAACATATTCTTTTATTAAATGTATTAAATCTATTTCTTCTTTGGACAGATTCAACTTTTTAATTTCTAATTTAGATTTTTTTTCAAGTTCACCTTCTGTAGTTATTATTTTATTTAGCATTTTTTCCGCATCTTCGTTTTCTGAGGTAATTCTTTTACGAATATCTTCAAATGTCCAAAAGTCTCCGAAAAAATTATGATCTCCTAACCAAGCCCATTTAGATAGATGTTTTTTAATATTTTTATCTTCATCTTCTGACTTTTTTAACAAAGTATAGTAATCAATATTTTCTTGCTGAACAAGGCTCCTTTTTTTAGGAATGGTTATAATAGAAAGTAAGTCTTCACGGGGTTTGTCTGATTTTCTACTAATTATATAAGATATTTTTTTTGTTAAAATATTTTCTGCATATAATGGAGGAAAAAGGTATGCCATCAATTTAAAAATTGTTTTTAGATATTTGCGATATAGTATTCTTAATTCTGAATCTAAAAGATTGTCTGTATCCAACTGGTAAATTTTTCCCCAAACATCTTTAAAACTCTTTATATTTTTATATGCCGACCTTACGATTTTATTCAATATTTTGTTATCTTTCTTTGTATGATTTTCTAAGGATTTAATATAACCAGGGTAATCTTCCGCAATATAATTAATACCATTAACTACTTTAAAATTTTTTATTGTATAGTCCCAACCTAAATCTATGAATTTATTTGAAGCACCATACAACTTAATATAGTCCATAAAAATAGAATTTTTTCTAGTTAGTAGTTTAGACCAAGAATGCGAAAAAACCATGTTCTTATTTAATGTTGTAATTGGCCTACTCTGAACAATATAGATCTTTCCTTTTTCTTTTGCCCATTCTATATCACAAGGAAATCTATAATGATTTTCAATTTTTACAATAAGTTTAGATAATTCAATAATTTCTTTTTCAGCTAAAACTTGTTTCTTGCCTTTTTCCCCTAACTCTTTCCATTCATTTCCGCCTTTATCTTTTTTGTATAATGCTTTTGTCTGCTCATTTACATTTATGTCTAAAATATTAAATCCTTGTTTATCTATAACATAACTATCCGGAGTTATAGATCCTGAAACAATCGCTTCACCCAAGCCAAAACCTGCTTCAATAATAATTTGGTTTTCATCTTGCGTAACTGGATGAACAGAAAAAGCAATACCTGACTCCTTTGAATCAACCATTTTTTGAACAACAACAGCAACAGCAATTTTATCGTTATTTAGTTTTTTTTCAAATCTATAAAAAATGGCTCTAGGAGTAAATAGAGAAGACCAGCATTTTTTTACATTTTCTAATAAAGTTTCGTTTGTTGTATTTAGAAAACTATCTAATTGTCCTGCCCAAGCGGCAGAGGCAGAATCTTCTGAAGTTGCAGATGAACGAACAGCGACAAATTTACAATCCAAATTTTTATAAAACTTTAAAATTTCTGTTTTAATATCTTCTGGCATTTCTTTAGAGAGAATCATTGCTTGAATTTTTTCGGAAGCATTCTCAACAGTATGAACTTTTTTAATATCAACTTCATCTAAAACAGCATCAATTTCTACATTCAAATCCGTTTCTTCAATAAATCTATCAAATGCGTTAGAAAGAATTACAAAACCTTCAGGAACTGAAATCCCTGCTTGTGTCATCTCTCCAAGAGAAGCCCCCTTACCTCCTGCAATTTTAGTATCTGCTTTGGAGATTTCTGTGAAATTTTTGATTAAAGTTTCTGCCATATTTTAGTGTCGTGATATAAAGTTTATAAATAAATCGTTTTCGTAGCGGAGCGGAGAAAACACCATATACCCCTTTCTAATAAATAAAAAAACAAATTTATTCCCCTTTTTAAAAAGCCTGTCAAAATTTCTATAAAAAAGAAAAATATTTTTTGAATTGCGTATAACGTTT
>SAAG01000025.1 GCA_010119095.1 Candidatus Altimarinota bacterium | reverse complement strand
GTTTCCTAACATACAATAAGTTTAGTTTAATATAAATTTATAATAACATATATTGCTTATATAATCAAAAAAGCATATTAAATTTTGAATTATTTTTATTAATAATATAATAATTTAAGTTAAAATAGTATTTTAAACTTCATATGACAAATTTAAACCTTAAATCTATACCAAAATCTCCTTGAATCTATCAGTTTTTTAACAAAGATTGAAAGATTATTTATGTATGAAAAGGGATAAATTTATTTAAAAGAGTAAATTCATATTTTAAAACCAATGCTACACTAAATTTTGGTAAGAAAAAAATGGTTAGTGAGGTTACTGATATAAAAACGATAGTAGTAAATAACGAAAAAGAAAGCCTTATACTAGAGACTACTTTGATAAAAAAGTATAAACCAAAATACAATATCTTGATGAAAGATGACAAAAATCATCTTTATATAAAGATTACAGATGAAGTAATTCCAAAAGTCATAAAAACTAGAATTCCACCATCTGCAATTAATAATAAAATAAATTGAAAAGAATACTACTTTTGACCATATCTAAGCTCAAATTATGTAACAAATATACTTAAAATAACTAAAAAAATATTTTGACATAGAAGTTGTAATATAGTTTTTGAATCAGAGAGCAGTGAAAAGAAAACTATAAAAATCAAATCAACAAATTGAACAAAGATACCATGTAT
Organism: Candidatus Altimarinota bacterium; assembly: GCA_010119095.1. Lineage (GTDB taxonomy): Bacteria > Patescibacteriota > Gracilibacteria > BD1-5 > UBA6164 > Altimarinus. Next base: position 14,150 of record SAAG01000025.1, on the reverse strand, counting down.
AGATTATTATACAAAAAGATGTGCTGGGCCATGTTTACTTTGAGATAAAGAAATATGAGAATATAAAAATGCAATCCAAAATATAAGAAATTTTATTGATTGAGATTTTAAAAATGTAATCTTGGAATTAAATGATAAAATGACTAAAAAAGCAAAAGAACTCAAGTTTGAAGAAGCCCAGAAAATAAAACAAGATATAGAAAGCATAAAAAGTCTCGAAGAAAATCAGATAGTAAGAGAATATGTAAAATGAGATTTTGATGTAGTTAATTATCTGGAAAAATACGATAAAATCTATATCTGACTTGTATCGATTAGAGATAGCAAAATCAATGATTTTAGAAATTATGAAGTTGAAACTCGTCTTGAAGAAAGCATAGAAGAAGTACTTATGGAATTTATAGAAAGAGAAATAAATCTAGATGAAAAACAAACGATTTTATTGCCAATAGAAATAGATTTTTCTCTTAATAAAATTGAATCCCCTAAAATCTGACCAAAATTTGAACTATTAAAATTTGTATATAAAAATCTTTATGAATTTGCTTATAAAAAACATCTTGATAGCTTAAGTACAAAATGATTTACAAAGCAAACGATGAAAAATTTGCTTCTATTACTTTGACATAAAGAAATCAATAAATCTCCTGTTTTTGAATGCAATGATATCTCTCACTTTGCATGAACTCATACTGTTGCTTCTAGAAGTGTTATAGAAAACTGAAAACCAAATACAAGTAAGTACAGAAAATTTAATATAAAAACTTTACCAGATTTAAAAATAGATGATTTTTCATCTATGAAAGAGATAATGACAAGGAGAATAAAAGAACTGTTTGAAAAATGAAATCTGCCAGACCTCATAATAATTGATTGATGAGTTGGGCAATTGAATTCAGTTATAAAAGTAATTGAGGATTATAAAAATAATGGATTACTTTCTGCTTCACAATTACAACTAATAAATTCACTTCAACTAGTTTCCATTGCAAAAAGAGAAGAAGAACTTTTCTTACCTTGAAATAGTGAACCAATAATACTAGAAAAAGATAGCCAAGAACTGAGATTAATACAAAAGCTTAGAGATGAAGCTCATAGGTTTGCAATAACTTTTAACAGAGAAAAAAGATTGAAAAGTGAAAAGAAAAATATACTTGAATCAATTCCATGAATATGATCTATAACTAGGAAAAAACTAACCAAAAAATACTGACATATAGAAAATCTAAAGTGAATCTCAAAAGATGAATTGAGTAAAATATTAACAAAAAATCAGATAGAAGCACTTGAAAATCATGGAATAATATAAATTTTACTTTTGAAAAAATATTGTTAAAATAAAATGTAGTAATACTATGCATTAACAACTAAATATATGATTGATATAATCAAAAAATATAGAAAACATAATCTGATTAAAAATACAGGTTTGGTAGCAGTGAGCTTAGTTTTAGCACTTTGAATAAATTTATTTGTATCTAATTCATCGCTATGACAAAAACTTCAGATAAGTGTTATTAATTCATGAGAAAATAGCACTATATGAGATATTTATCTTGTAAAAAATGATAATTGAGATTTGAGCTTAAAAGCTAGTAAAGATATGCTAAAGGTAAAAAGTATCTCTCTTTCTATTGCACATAATCCCACTTCCCTAAAAATCACTGAGATTAAAAATACTATTCACTGAAATCTAATAAAACAAGAAACTGATCCTTGACTTGTTACTCTTGTTTTAAATCTTAAAAGTCCTGTTGATATAAAATCAAACGAGAATATATTTGAAATCAAGGCTTCAAAAAGTGAAGTAAAGATAGAGAATATCAATATTATCAATGCTAATTTTACTGATATTAAAAACGAAGTTTTCCTACTTTCAAGTTCTGGAGTTGAATACTAGTATAATTAATAATGTATAGTTAATAATTATTGTAGCCAATGCTAATAATCATTTTTTTATACCTTAATTATTAATTATTAATTATTAATTATTAACTTAAATACTGTGTTTTTTGATACCCATTGTCATACTTACCTTTCAAAACAAAAGAGTGAGACAGAAATATTAGAAGAAATTAAAGAAAAATGAAATTTCTATATCGCAAATATATGAGTTGACTTGAAAATTAGCCAACATTGTATAGATATTGCTCAAAAATACGATTTTGCATATGCTACTATTTGAATTCATCCTTGCGATATATGGCAATATGATGATTTAGATGATACTATGATAAAACTTGAGGATTTAGCAGAAAATAAAAAAGTTGTTGCTGTATGAGAATGTGGACTTGATTATTATTGGATTGCTAGAAATGATAATTGAGAAATACTTGAAATAAGTCAAAAAGAACTTGAAGCAAAGAAATTGATCCAAAAAAAATGGTTTATTGCTCAAATTGAACTTGCAAGAAAACTAAATTTACCAGTTATAGTTCACAATAGAGAAGCATGAAATGATATAATTGATATACTTAAAGAAGTAAATTATACAAACTTTATACTTCACTGTTATAGTGAAAACTTGGAATATGCTAATAATTTGCTAAGTTTTGCACCTAATTGTAAAATAAGTTTTAGTGGAATTCTTACTTTTAATAGTGCAAAAAGCATACAAGAAGCAGCTAAAAATATACCACTTAAAAATATACTAATTGAAACTGATGCTCCATATCTGACACCAACCCCATTTAGAGGCCAAGAAAATTATCCATATTATGTAGAAAATGTTTTTAATAAATTATGTGATTTGAGAAATGAAAGTTTTGATGAAATAGAAAAAGTTGTTTGGGAGAATAGTTTAAGTATATATGGGATTTAAAAAAAGCTAGTTAACACTAGCTTTTTTTATTTCTTCTAATACTTTTTCTACTTCAGGAGAAAATTGTATTTTTTTTTGAATCCAATCTTTATAAAGTTGAGTTTCAGATAATATTGATGCTCCCCATGTTCATATTCATATAATTCATGTCCAAATAAATCATGCTGGGGTAAATCTTTTTATTTTCCATAAGACTCATGCTGCAGAAGCCAAAGCAAGATATTCTCAATAATTATTTGCTTCTTTAGGGATTTCAGTTCAAAGAACATTTTCTAGTTCACTTTTTACAACTGGTTTCATCCCTTCTCTAAATTCTGTAATAATTTTTATATAATCATCAAATATATTTTTTGTAAATTTTTGTATATGTGTTTGTAAAAATAAACTTTCTTCAATTGTTAATATTTCAGATGCTTTTTTATCAATAGTTTTTTTAATCTCAGTAAGTATAAATCATTCATATTCACCTTTTAATTTATCATCTTTAAATGAATCTCTGATGATAAACAATACTCCCATCTTTTGTACTAAATCAATACTATCTAATTTTTTAATATCTCAATTTAATAATAAATATAATTCAACAATTGATGAGTATGTAAGATTTTTTTCAAATTTTGTAGAAAAATCTGTCATTCAAAAATTTAATTTATAATCATTTTTAATTCTATTTATAATTAAATCTTTAAATTTAATTATTTTTATTAATTGAGCCTTTTCATCTTCTCTTAATCAATTTCAAAATTCACTTATTACTTCTTCCTCTTTTCATGTTATTAATCATTTTGTTCAAAATCACTTACTTAACATATTACTAAATAGTTTAGTAGAAATATCCATTTCTCTTTTTTCTTCAAACTCCTTTTTCAATTCTCCAATCTCAGATGATAAATCTCAATATAATCATCAAATAGTTGAAGAAATTCAAACTCATAATTCCTTTACAAATGATGGAGTTGATAGTGCAAAAAGAAAAGATATTTCATCTAAAGTAAGTTCTTCATATGATGTTTTTTTTGTTATATTATCAATAAATTCAGTTCAAAACTTATCTTTAACATCTTTATCATTTAATAATTCTTTAAAGTTTTTTAATCTTGATGATATAATATTGATTGAGTTGTCAGATATTATAGAAAGAATAGCTTTTTTTACTCATGGTTCATCGCTTTCATTTACTATATTTGAAAGTCATAATTCGCTTAATAATGTTTTATAATCATTTGATTCATAATACTTACTATATGATTTTTTTATATCCTTTAGTGAGATATCTTTTAATTTATCATATATTGATCTTGCAGAAGTATCAGATTTTTCAAAATTAATTCATGAAAGTGATTTTATCAGAAACAATCATCCTTTAGAATAAGCGTTTCTTCTTTTTTCTGGAGTAATTAGATTTTCTACTTTTTCTTGAGCAGTTGCAACAGATCATCAGACTTGTTCTGTTCATCCTGAAATTTTTTCTCATACTTCCTTAACTTTTCATACGATACTATCAATTCACTCAGTAACTTCTCATCAAACTTTTGAGGAAATTGATTTTATATCATCTTTAAATTTATTATAACCTATAAATCATCATGCTAATAATAATATACTTCATCAAAGCCATCAGAAAAATCATTTTTTTGTTTTTGTCATAAATCAATCATCCGGGTTCTCTTTTGTATTTTCCTGAACCCAATCAAAAGCTTTAACAAGAAATCATCATATTAATGGGATTTCTTTAACACTTTTTTTAAAACTATCTGTGAGTTTTAGTTTTTCTTCTTCTATTTTTTCCTTTACTTTGTCTTTTGCTTTATCAACTAATCAATCTCATCATTTTTTCTTTAAATCAATTCTATATTTTTCAAGTAATCACTTTAAATATATAAATTGTTCATCTACATTTCATTGTAATTCAGATAATTTTCTATCTATATCTTCTTTCTTTTCTTTTTCAGATAATTCCTTAAGTTCTTTCCTTATTTCTTTCCAATCATATCATTCAGCTTCAAATTTTGATTTTAGCTCTTTTTCTTTATCTCAAAAGATTTCGATTTTTTTTGTTGGGGCCATTGTATATATTTAAAAATATTTACTTAATTTTATCATAAAATAAAGACAAATACAAAAAAACTAGTTAATTTAATAACTAGTTTTTTAAAATTTAATTAATTTTTATGTTGTTGCAGGAGTTGAAGGTGGAGTTGCTTGAGTTGAAGGTGGAGTTGCTGGAGTTGAAGGAGTTGTTCTCTTTTTAGGTTTTAACTTTTTTACTCATGCCAATGCTTTTCAAGGTAAACTTGATAAGTAACTTGGTGCTTTTTTCAATGATGAAATTGAATTCATCAACAATTTATGTCAATGCCTAACTCATTTTAAAGTCAATCAAGCAATCAATACTTGAGAAGATAATGGTAAACTTAATAATCAAGAAACTCCTAACAATGCTGCTGGAACTCAGTATGTCATAAATCATTTTTCTAGTCACATTCAAATTCATTTTAGTTTACTATTTGTTTCTACTCTAACTTCCCTTCAAATTTTTATTCACTTATATACAGCATATCAAGGTAGTGCAAATGGAGCTAGTTTTCATACAATTGGCATTGTATTAACTAAAGATGGTATTTTTGCTCATGATAAAATTCATGCAATACTATCCTTTACAGCCATAATTGTTGATATTACTTTTCATTGAGTTAGATAGTTTACTCAAACTCATGCTACTCATACAGCTCAAATTGATCTTAAAACTCCTGCTCACTTAGGTGTATCTGTCATATTTATATAATAAATTATTAAGATTATTTATATTTTATACTATTTATATTATATTGTCAAGTGATTATATTTTTAGTCTATTAATCTAAATCATTTTCATATTAAAGTATAAAATATTCATCAATAAGTATATAAAGCATAATCCATTAATTCATCTCCTGCAGTTTGATCTTTATCTATATTAATATTTTTTAAAGGGTTAAAACTAGAATCCATTCCAATTATGTCTTGAGTTTTATTATCCGCATAAAAAACTGTTCATCAAATCATTGCTTGATTAAGTAATCAACCAACATAAGATGAATTTTTATTTCAAAAAAACATAATTTTAACTAGTTCTCACCAATCCTTATCACTAACTGCATCTAATACTTGTTTTATTGTAGTTAATGGAGTTAAGGCAACTCATCATATATAGTCAGCTTTTTCTTTTAATCCATCTCAATCAAGTCAAGAACCATAAACTCTTGATTTTTTGTTACCATCCCTTACACTATATCAAGCTTTTGATATATAATCTCAAATCGTAGATATTCAATTTTGTCTTAGTTTTTGTAAAATTGTTTTTTTGTAATTGATAATAAATTGTTCCAATGATACTCAATTAAATTTTTTAAATATTTCACTTGAATTATCTTCTATAAATTTTTTTAACTCATCTCATTTAATAACTTTACCAGATGTATTTGTTACCAATATCTCTCATTTTTTATTAATCTCTACTTGATTTCATTTTATTGTTTTACTAACACCTTGATACTTATTTATTAACTTTAGTCTCTTACCTTGATATCTAAGTAAATCTTTTACTTGTGCAAAATTATATGAATATGTATCTCAATTGAATATAAAATTATATTTTCATCAATTTTTAGTAAATTCAAAATCACCTACTTTTATAGTCTCTCAATCTTTTAATGATTTAAGTTTAGGTAATACGCTACTTATGTTTCATTTATTTACTAATCTCAAATCTACTATTTCTTTTGCTATTAAATTATCAAGTTTTTCTATTTCTGTTCATCTTACTGGATCAACAATTCATTTTGCATCTAACTCAGCATACAATTTAGTATATCTATCATTATATGAGGAATAGCTTCATGAAGGAAGTCATTTATTTCAAGGTGTGCTTCTTCACCTTTTTAATTCATCAGCTTCTTTTGATATTTCAGATATAATATTTTTGTTTTTGATTTTAAATATTTTAGTATACTTTTCTAAATCAATATTTTTTAGTTTATCTGATATTGTAGTAACCATATTATTAAATCTAGTTAAGTCAACTCACTTTAATTTTGAAATATAAGTAGCTAGTTTAGGAGATTTTGAAATAGTTTTTACTCAAGGAATTATTCAAATTCATGCAATTGCATTATCATACCATTCTTTATTTGTTCTGAATTGTTCAGGAATTACATTTATAGATTTTAAAATTGTAACTAAAAAATCATCTTTTGTAAAAGCATCAATTGCTGAATATCATATTCAAATTGTTGCTCATGGGATTGACCAAATTCAAGAAAATGTTGCAATATCATTTCAAATTAATGCAGCAATTCATGCAAAATATCACATTGTAGCATTATCTTCTATTTCTTTATCTTCATTATTTAATAAATTAATTTCAGATAATTTGTTTTTATCAAAACTATTTTCTTGTAATAACTTCAAATCTTCTCCTTTTTCACTATCAAATGTTTCCCAATTATTAGAATAAAAATCCAGAACTTCTCAAATTCATTCACTGCTAAAAAACTTTTTATCAAAATCTCAATCAGAAGTTAATTCTGAATTAAACATTTCTAATAGTCTGTTATACTTATCTTTATCTGTTTGATCCAATTTATTTATATCAATTTTTTTTGCTAGTAATAATGCTCATGGCAGTACTTGATTAGTAGTCTTTTCAAATAGATTCTTTACCATATCGTTTACTATCCATCTATTATCTTTAAATTTAACCAAATTACCAAATCTACTTAACTCTTCATCCTTTAATTCATCAAGTTTATTAGTTATATTTGATAATTTTATTTGTATTGATTTTATGATTTTATTTCTTAATTTTGGGTCTAGTCTTGATAAATCTTTATCTATATATAATCTAAAATTTGCAAGCATAGGAAATAGATCGAGTCATAACTCTATAAATCTATCTTGAATTTCTTGTGTTTTATTTTTTTCAATTCAAAAATAAATTAATAAATTTTTTACATTATCTTTCTCAAATGACTCTAATTGTTTTCTAGTACCATGTTCAAGTGAGTTTATTGATGATTTTAGTATATTTATTTCTGATATTATTTTTCAAAGAGTTTCATTAAAACTTTTATCATCCTTTTCAGAATTTGCTGTATTTACTAGAGTATTTAATACTATAATTGTATTCTCATCATTGATTTTTATACTTTTTAACTCCCCTATAATACTACTAGCAAAAGATAATTCAGGTTTTTCTAACAACTTTTTATTTAATGTATTTACATTTTCAATATTAAGTATTTCTGACATACTTTAAAATTAGTTAATAAATTTATTGTTGCATTAATCTATCTGCATATTTTTTCAATTTTGAATTAATATCAGTTGTTACATTATTTACTTCATTTTTTAATTTCTCTTCTCAAACTATATTTATAAATGCTTGATCAGTGGAATATCAATTAAAATCATCTAAATAATCTTTAAGTGCAAAGCCTAAAAATTGTATTCTATCTGTTTGCAATTTCGTGAATTTAGAATTATAGTTATTATAAAAAGTTTCATAAGATGAAAATATAGAAGCATCTTCTTTCCATAAATCCCCTGTTTTAAAAGTAACAATTTTATCTATTAATGATTGTTTATAATCATCACATTTAAAAATTCATAATAATTTATTTCATTGGATTTGATAATCACTTTTTAAAACCTTTAATCATGCAATATCATTTACACCATTTAAACTAGATTTAAATAATGTAATTATTTTAATACTAATCTCTTGTTCTATTCAATTAAGATTTTCTTTTTGTCATCACAAATATATTTTTAAATCATTTATATTAGTAAAAGACTTTATTTTAGCTATATGTATTTGTTTAGTTTTATTTATTAACTCATTATCAAATCAATTCTCGTTATAATCTAAATCATTTTTTATCTTTTTCCACTTATCTGCTAAGTTTGCATTATTATTTATATCACCTGTTAATCATGATATAAATTTTTGTTCCAATTCTCAGATTTTTCAATTTAGTTCAGTTAGTTTTAAATTAACTAATTCTTTATTACTAGAAAGAAACTCGTTTAATTTCTTTTTATATGCTTTTACTTCATTTACAAACTTAGCTATTTGTTCTTCTTTTGTAATATCTAATTTATTTAAATCTGGTAATTTTTCAGAATTAATTAATTCAATTATTTTTTTAGAAATACATTGTTCAACTTCATCTAATTTAGCCTTAAACCCTCAAGAATCTAAATTAATTGTTTTTCAAAGTAGTTGATTATAATATTCTTCAAAATCTGAAATTGAGTTTCCTTTTGTTGTTAATGCCTCTATACCATAAATCTCTCACAATTTATTTAAATTATCATAAATCACTCAATCTTTTATAAACTCTTCTTTTATTTTTATAAATTTTTCTTCATTTGATTTTATATTCTCTAGATTAGATCTAGCTATATCTATTTGAGATAATTCTATTTTCTTTTTTTCTATATAATCTTTTAGATTTTTTTCAAATCAAGTAACTGGATTTTTATATTCTTCTAACTTAATTTGAGCTAAAGTCTTTATATTTTTTCATTTTTTTCATAACTTAGTATCATCTATATCAACTATACTTTGTAAAAATAATAATCCTTCATAATTTTGAACCAATAAGTTATTGTATCCTAACAATGACTCAGATGAAGGTAATGATTTTAAATCAATTTTTTTAATACTCTTATCATAATATTCATGATTTGATTCGATTAATAATACAAATGAATCTTTAGTTTTTTCACTCATTTTTCATTTTGGAATTGTAGTATCTAAACGATCTTTTGATCTCAAAAATGCTAATTTTTTTTCTTTTAATAATACAATAATTTTTTCTATTTCTTTTTTCTGTTCTGAAGTATTTCAACTTAATATGAATATCGATTCTCATTCTTTAATTAATTCATCAATTTTATTTAAGTCTAATTCTTTAAATTGTTTAGGTACATTGCTTGGATCTAATTTTAAGTATCATACTGCTGTAGATAATAATCACAATCATGTATTAGCTGTATCAGTTATATAACTCATTCAAGGAAATAATTCTCATTCTTTTTTTGCCTTAGACTTAAAGTCATCTACTTTAATTCATAAATTAATATTTTTTATTACTTTTTCATATTCTCAAATAATTATATCTATACTTGCGGTTAAACTAATATCAATAGTTTTTAATTTATTTAAATCAACAATTATTGCATTAATTTGTTCTATTCTTTTAGTATTATCAAATTTTGCAACTGTATTTTCAACTGAAAAAATCTCTTTAGTTCTTCAAACTATTTCGTCCAATTTTGACCTTGCTGGACTGCTAAAAGATATTTTGTCCATTTCTGCACTTATTGCAGTATTTTCAATTCCATAAACTTTATTATCTAAATATTCTGTTGGAGTTTCTTGTCATTTTACAAATACATCTCAAAGAGTTTTGTCTAGTGGTTCTGCTTGAGATACTAATAATTCAAGAAATAATTTCATATCTGCATCAGATATATTTCTATCAGCATCATCAATAATCTTGTCTTTTCAACTTGTTTGTAAAATTCATTTTATATATTTTTTTGGTATATTTGCTTTTCATAGTATATCTTTTGGACTGTCTCAATTTGCTAATCAAGTTTTTACTACATTTAAGTCCATATTTCTAACTTCATGTTTTTGAACTAAGCAAGAAAATATCTGAGCATAATCTTGAGGAAAAATCATCTTATCTGCAGATCAGGATATATTTTTCTTGTACATATTTCAATATACCTCTTCATATTTTTTTGGTATATTTTTTATTGTTATATCAACTTTTTTAAATGGGTTTTCTAATCATGCAACTAGTCATCATGTTTCTCATGTTTTTTGTGTATTTAAATCTTTTAATATATATTCAGCAAGTCACCATTTATGAGCTAATTGTTCTGCGGCTGGTCATAGAATCTGTATTCATAAAGACCACAAAGCAGCAGTTCTCCATTTTCATCACAAAAATAAACCTATAATTGATCAAATAAAAATAGCTGCTCATACAAGTCATCAATTTGCACTTTTAATATCATTTAATATCGTATTTACTACATTACCACTTTTAATTGCTTTTTCTATTCTAGCAGCTCATTCAACTGTAGTTGGATCATATCATGATTTTCTCAGATTAGCCATTTCTGTAGCTTTTAAAATAGTCTCTTGTGGATATGATTTTTGGTTATCAATATAATCTAGAACAAAATCTAAATCTCTTTGAATTTTTATATCAGGTTTTCATATCAACTTTTCTTGAATAGCCAATCTTAAATCACTTTTTCTTCTAAAAATATCATGAAATACAAAAATTCATCAAGCATCGTCTTTGATTTCATATTTTTTTAATATCTTTGGTATCAATGTTGGGTAATCTGGTTTTTCACTATTGATATCAAATCAAGTATCAGAAATTATATTTCTAAGTACATCTCCTTTTAAATCAGATTGTGAAACTGTATTAATAATATTAACTGAGTCAAGATCTTTTGCCTCTACTAGTTTTTGTTTTTCATCTAGAGTATTTATAACTATTTTTCAATCAGATCAAAAAGCTAAACTATTTCACTTTCAAGTTATATGTTTATCGACAATCTTTTGTAAAAGTGTATATCTTTTTCAATCATCAGTTCAGGCTTTTTTATAAGTATCTAGTAATTCAGCAAGTCAAAGTTTATCTATAGAATCAACAAATTCTTTTCAATCTGCAATTATAGAATTTGTAATAGTTTCTTTGTATTTTACAAACTGTTCAAATCTAGGATGATTTTTGAAATTTGGATCTCATTGCCTTAATCTTTTATGATAATCTGAAATTACTTTATCAATAGCAATAATTAAATCGTTTCTATTATTAATAAATATATCATCTTTTTGATAATTAGCTGAAAAAGACTGTCTTAATATCTTTTCAATCTTATCATAGTTTATAGAATTTAACTCAGATAGTGTTAAATCAGTATCGTCTAAAAGGCTATCAAAAAAGGCTTTTTGTTCTCATAAATCTCCTACTCTAAGAGGCTTATTACTCTCATAATCTTCTCTTGTTCACTCTAATTTTCATCTTGTATCATCCCAAATCAGTTCATTACCTGCTATAAGTCATAAATCCTTTTTCATTACCTCATCAATAGCATCTTGTTCACGTCATTTAGGAATTCATTTTAATACAACATCCCATCTAAAAATAGGTCTAACTATTTTAATATCTGATTTTCAATTAGTTTCTCTTACATATACTTTGTAATAACTTTGTTTTATTGATGGAGTTACTTGTCTTCATGCAAAAAGAGTTGATTCTTTCCAATCACTTGATTCTTTTGTTTCTTGTATAATAGGGTAAGGTTGTTCAATTACAGTCTCATCTCTATCCTCACCTCAACCTCTATAAACAAAACTATTTTTTACAAAAAATAACATATTTTTATAGTATCTAAACATACTTATAGCAATTTAAAAAATACTATATATATTTTATCACATATTCTTAGTGTAAACAAAAAGTATCTATAGACATTTGGTGTTTTTATTTTATTAATATATATTTATAAAGCAAAAAATAAGGACATTTCTGAAAAATGTCCTTTAATTTATTTTGTTATATTTTTAATAGATTAACTTTTTCTTTGAGTTGAAGGTTTCTAGGTAAATCATTTTTGCATCCATATCATATCTTGGATTGATAATTTGATCAAATATGATTGATAATGTATACAAATTTTTTAGTTTAATATTTTTTAATTTATCTCTATATTTTTCTTCATCTTTAACAAATTTTTCAACTATTTTAGTGAAAATTTGCCTATTTTCATCATAATTATCAATTTCATTTCTTATTTTATATGCTAAATCAGCTAATTCAAAATAATTTCAATTAAAAAATTCATGAATTATCTTGTTTACTTTTGAATCTTGTTCTCAAGCAAAATAATATTTTTGTATTTTTCTCTTTTCAAATCTCTTATAAACAATCAAATTATCGATTCTAGACAATATATTTCATATCAGTGCATTTATTTCTTTTCACTCTATTACATCTTTTACAAGTGATACTTTTCATCAAAATCAAAGCATTTTTAATGGATGAACTATCTCTATGTTATCAAGTGCATTTATAATCTCTTTTCTATAAAATGAATTATGATTAAGTACATCTTCCAAAAAGTGTTCAACCAATTCTTTATCTTTTACAGAGATATTTTTGTTTGAAATTACACTCAAAAGTATAGATTTAACTTTTTCCAGTTCTTTTATCTTATCAGATTTTGTTTGTTTTAGATTTTTTATATGTTTTGATTCTAAATTATTGATTATTCTTCTAAAAATTTCTTCCAATTCTTCTCTGAACTGTTTAGTTTTTATTAAACTATCAATATTTTTTGGTGAAAACAACACTTTAATCTTTCTATTTTTTGCTTTTATAGGAGTAATATTTTCATCTTTATAATCAGATAAATCAAAAGAACTATCTTCACTTACAGATTTTTCAATACTACTTTTAGTAGAAGTATCTTGTATTTTACTATCTATTATTTCTGTATTTGTTTGTATTTCTTTATCAGCTATATTTTTTGAATCATCTATTGGCTCTATTTTAACATTTTCAGCAGTGAAATCTTGTTTTTGTTGATTCTCTAAAACTAAATTATTAGATACTTCAGGAACAATACTTGAAATTTCTGTTTTTGGTTTTTCAATTATTTTTTCTTCTTGTTTTTGTTCAACTTTAATAGTTTCATCATTCTTTTGTACATTTTCAACTAAGTCTTTTGGTTTTTCTAAATCTATAGCAGTTTCTTTTTTCTCATTACTAACTTCTTGAACAATATCTTTTTTTATTTCTTCTACTTTATTTTCTATTGCCTCAGTTTTTATTTCAACAGGAGATTCATTGACTGATTTATCTTTTTCTTCTATTTTTACTTCAGCAATATTTTCTATTTCTTTTTTTTGTACTTCATTAACAGTAACCTCATGTATTACTTCTGGTGTTTTTACTAGTGGGTTTGCTGAATCATGTCTTGCTAATGGTACTCTTTGTAGTGGTTTTTCTAATGGCACTCTTATTAATGGTTTCACTGGCTCTTGTTTTACTTCTAGTACTTTTACTTGTTCAATTACTGATTCATTTTTTTCTTCTGATAATTTTACTTGAAGAGTAACATGTTCATTTTTTTCTTCTACTACTTTAACCAGTGGTTTTACTACTGGTTCGGTTTTTACTTCTGCTACTTTAACCAATGGTTTTACTACTGGTTCGGTTTTTACTTCTGATACTTTAACCAATGGTTTTAC
>SAAG01000024.1 GCA_010119095.1 Candidatus Altimarinota bacterium | reverse complement strand
GGGGTGTTGAGGTAACATTAATAAAAAAGAAGTAAAAAAATTTACTTCTTTTTTATTTTCTCTTGCAATTTTTCACTAACCGTATATAATAAGAATATATTGTTAATTTTATATTTTGACTTTATATTTCATATGTATATAATGTAAAGGTGTTTTATAAATAATTATATAAATATGAACCATACAATAACGACAAATTTAGAATATTGAGTATATAACTTTTTAGAACAACAAGCCAAGGCTACTAAAAAAACCAAAAAATCAATTATTGAAGATGCTTTAAAATTGTATCAAAAATACCAATTAAAAGCACAAATTGAGTCTTGATTAAATGAAAGATATGATGAATACAAAGATCTAAATAATGATTTTTTTGAAACTCAAATTAACTCTTTAAAAATATAACATGTTCAAAAAATACGACATAGTTTTTGCTGATTTAAATCCTAAAAAATGACACACTCAAAGTTGATTAAGACCTTGTGTCATTATTCAAAATAATATTTTTAATGCTAAAGCTCCAACTTTGATAGTTATACCACTAACTTCAAAAATAAAAATACCTTTTCCTTCTGAATTTATAATCAAAGCAACTAAAGAAAACTGATTAAAAGATGATTCTAGATTTCTTGGTAGTCAGATAATTACTATTGATAAAGAATTCATAGCTAGAAAAGTATGAAGTTTAGAAAAAACATATTATGAAGAGATTAAAAAAGCTTTAGAAATTGCTCTAGATTTTAATGATGATTTTTTATAGAAATAATTATATAAACTATGCTCTTCCAAGAAATATACAATAAACTAAACGATTCTCAAAGAGATGCTGTAGACCACACTGAATGACCTGCTATGGTTATTGCTGGTCCTGGAACTGGTAAGACTCAGGTACTATGAGCAAGAACTGCAAACTTGATTATAAAAGCTTGAGTTTCACCGGAAAACATCCTAATCACGACATTTACAGAAAGCTGAGTTGTCGCTATCAAAGAAAGACTTATAAAGTTCATTTGAACAGATGCTCATAAAGTCTATGTGTCTACAATCCACTCATTTGCTCAAGATGTAATCAAGACCTTTCCTACAAAGTTTGATTTTGAGAAGACTTCCGCTTTGATCGACGATGTAGACAGTTTGGAATTGTTGTCAGAGATTATAGAAAAGCTTGTTAATGAGAAAAAATTAGAATACCTTTTTACTCCTTATGACAAATTATTCTATCTTAGTGATATAAAAAGAGCTATCTGAAACCTAAAACAAGAATGAGTTTCTGAAGAGAAATTATCTATTTTAGTAGACAACGAAGAAAAGTATTATAGCGAATTACTTGAAGAAAAAAAAGCGAACAAAAGAATTAAAAATATAGAAAAATACGAAAAAGAGTATGCAACTGCTCTTTGAAAAATGAAAGAGTTATTAATAGTTTTTAGAGAATACAAAACTACCCTAAAAGAAAAATCATATTATGATTTTTCAGATATGATTAATTTTGTTCTTGAGAAATTTAAAAGCGATGAAGATTTAAGATACTATTATGCTGAGAAATTTCAATATATAATGCTTGATGAGTTTCAAGACACAAATAATGCTCAAAATGAAATAGTTGACTTGATACTTAACCCCGGGGTTGGAACAGAAACCCCGGGGTTTGGTGATGAACCAAACATCATGGTTGTATGAGATGATGACCAGTCAATCTACCGTTTCCAATGAGCGAATATAGAAAATATGCTCGATTTTTCAAACAAATACAAGAAAACTAAATTTATTGTTTTAGAAAAAAATTATAGATCAACTCAACCAATTCTAGATACTTCAAGTTCTCTTATCAAAAACAATTTTGAGAGACTTGTGAACAAAATAAACTGACTTAAAAAAGATTTATTTTCTGTAAAAAGTTCAGACTCCTCTTTAGTCCCCCTTAATAAGGGGGAAAGCGAAAGTAGGGGGATCCCTACTTTCTACTCAGCCACAAACGAATTAGACGAAAAAAATTATGTACTAGACAAGATAAAAAACTATCAATTATCTCATGAAAACATTGCAATTATCGTAAGAAGTAACAAAGAAGTTGAAGAGTGGTCAAGTTTTTTACAAGATAATTCCATTGAAGTTGAATCAAAACTTAAGACAAATATATTGAAATCTGACTACATAATCTTTTTGCTTAAATACCTTGAAATCATCGATAATCCTTATGCAAATGAAGAGAGTTTTGTAGACACACTTAGATGTCAATTTGTCGATGTAGACAAGATAGACATACTATCAATTAACAGATATCTTTACAATACAAATTATACTAGAAAAGAAAAAGTTAGGTTTTTTGATGTACTAAAAAATCTAGAAAACTTTGAAGGACTAGAATTTAGAAATAAACAAAAACTGATAGATTTCAGAGATAATTTAGTTTTACTATCTTCAAGACTAAAAACTACAAATTTTATAATATTTTTCAATGAATTTATAGAAAAAACTAAAGTACTTGATTATATAGAAAAAAACTGAAATTTTGAAGATTTACAAGATATCTTTTCACTATTTCAAAAAATCAAAAAATGGACAGAATTCAATAAAAATTTCTCAGTAAAAAATCTAGTTTCAAAGATTAGCTTACACAACAAATTTAATATAATTATCGAAAGACAAATACTAAAAACTGCAAACAAATGAGTTCAGATTATGACAGCTCATGGTTCTAAATGACTTGAGTTTGATACTGTTTTCATTCCTGGATTATATGACTGAAATTGGAATAACAAGAGAGTAATTGAGAAACTAAAACTTCCAAGATGAATAGTTTGAGATTGATTACAAGATGCAGAAGATGCAAAAATAGAGAAAAAAGAAAAGAGCTTAGAAGAAGACAGAAGACTATTTTTTGTAGCATTAACTAGGGCAGAAAATAACTTATTTTTAAGTTTTTCAAGAAGTAAAGAAACAAAAATAAACATAATGTCTCAATTTATAGAGGAACTTTCTTGAACAATTAATTTTATTGAACAAGAAAAACAAGATGAGACACTACTTGTAAGTTCTGTAAAAAATATGCTTTTATGATCTCATTCTAGTCTTATCAAATACTCTAATTTAGAACTAAAATACATCGAAGAATTTTTAAAAAACTACAAACTTTCTCCTTCAGATTTAAACAAATTTTTAGAAGACCCTTCTCTGTTTTTAAAAGAAGCTATTTTCAAATACCCTTTTGTCGACAACGAAGCAACTATTTTCTGAAAAGTATATCATAGAAGTTTGGAATTATTTTTTATAAAATCAAAAAAAGAATGAACCTTACCAAAGCTTGATTATCTAACTTCTACTTTTTCATTACTTTTAAAACAAGAAATTTTAACTCCTGAAGAACTAGATAGATTAGGTGAGAGATGAATAAAATGATTGACTTGATATTATGAAAATTACAAAAATAGTTTCAAAGAATTTTTAGAACTTGAATACAATTTCAGATCAAAAAATATAGTATTTGAATGAATTCCTCTAACATGAAAGATAGACAAAATTGAAAAATATGACTGATTTGTCGAATCAAACAATCCATGAAGTTCATGACAATTTGCCTTATTTAAAGAGCATATTGCGATAGTTGATTTCAAAACTTGAAGTGTAAAAAGAATTGGTGAAATAAAGTGAACAGACAAAGATGGTAACAAAAAGCCAGGATTCAAAGAATGAAAATACGGTAGACAACTACTTTTTTACAAACTCCTATGTGAACTAGACAAAGAATTCAGTTCAAAATTTGATATAACTTCTATGTGACTTGATTTTGTAGAATGAAAAAACGATGAATACAAAATTGTCGAAGTTGATTTCAGCAACGAAGATTACCAAGAATTCAAAGAATTAGTCAAAGACACCCGGTCAAAAATCTCAGATATCAATTTCTGGAAAGAATTTTTATTAAAATAATTATTAAAAAGCTTGATTTTTATCGTACTATTCATATTATGGTAATATAAGATTAATTATCATAAAAAAACAAAAATAATGAAAGATTTAGATATTTCAAAACTATTCGGTTCAAAATGTCGTTCAAGAATTCTTGAGAAATTCTTTCTTGAATTTGAAGCATGAAATAACGAATGATTCCATATGAGAGCCATCGCTCGTGAACTTGATGAACAAATAAATTCTATAAAAAGAGAACTTGATAACCTGACTGACATTTGATTATTAAAATTTAAAGAAGAATCAAAGAAAAAAATTTTTTACTTAAACACATCATTTTTATTGTTCAAAGAATTTAAAGATATATTTATAAAGACCTATAATCCAATAAACAAAGTTAAAAAATTTCTTACAAGTCAAAAATCACTTGAGCTAGCTATCGCAAATGAAAGCCTAAAATACAAAATGATTGATTGATGAAAAACTATATTAGATATATTTCTTATTTGAGAAATAGACAAAAATCTGTTTAATGAATTCCTTTGAGTCACTTTTTTCAATAAAAAAATCAAGTATGCCATCATAACTAAAGACGATTTTTACAATAGACTTAACTACTGAGACAAACTTATCCACAACATCCTTTCTCAATGATGAAACCTATTTTTCATAGACAAGATGAAGATAAAAGATATTCTTGATAATAAATAATTCCACTTTTGTCATCCTCGTGCCTGACACGGGGATCTCTAGCAAGGCAAATCTTATTAGTAATAATTTATGAAACTAAGCTTTAAGAATTATTAACTCCTAACTCTAAGTTCTATATGAAAAAAATTAATTATAAATTATACATAATATGATTTTTATTATTCTGATTATGAGTTTTATCTTACAAATTAACAAAATGAGTACATAATTATTTTACTACTGTATTTATATGAATCGCAGCATCTATTTTTTTTATAAACACTAGTTCAATATTTTTTTATAAGACTCTTATCTCTAAAGACGAGTACTTAAAATATATATTTTCTTTTCTAAACATCTTAGTTCTGATTCTTATTTCTTTTTTAACTAAATTATAATTTATCTATGAAAATCCTAACTTGAATTAAACCAACTTGAAATTGAATGCATGTTTGAAACTATTTCTGAGCAGTTAAACCGATAATAGAAAATTCAAAATGAAATACAACCTATCTGATGCTTGCTGACCTACACTCACTTACATCAGTCCACGATTGAAAGACACTAGAAAGCTATAAAAAAAGGGTTCTTTGCGAATACTTTGCTTTTTTATGAGACAACGATGATATCATTGTATTTGAACAGTCATGCCTTGAAAGACATACTGACATTACTCGGATACTAAATAGTGTAACTCCTTATAGTTTGATGCTTAGAGCCCATGCTTTCAAAGACAGTAAATCAAAAAACAGTGATATAAATATGGCTGTTTTTAACTATCCAATATTAATGGCTGCCGATATAATCAATTTTGATGTAGACTTAGTACCAGTATGAAAAGATCAAAAACAACACATAGAATTTGCTCGTGATATAGCAATCAATTTCAATAAAACCTATAACACAGAATTTTTTAAACTTCCAGAAGCAAAGATAAGTACAAGCTTATGAATAATTCCTTGAATTGATGGTAGAAAGATGAGTAAAAGTTATGATAACTTTATAGGGATTTTTGATGATGAAAAAACTATTAAAAAGAAAATTATGTCTATAGTTACTGATGACATCCCTCTAGAATTGCCGAAAAATCCTGATACTTGTAATGTATTTGCTCTAATTAAACTTTTTGCAAGCAAAGAAAAGCAAGCTGAAATCAAAGCCAAATACAAAGTTTGAAACTATTGATACTGACATGCAAAACTTGAATTGTTAGATCTAGTACTAGAATATTTTAACGATGCCAGAACCAGATACAAAGCTTTTGAAAGTGACTACTCTCTCATAGAAAAAAAACTCGAAAAGTGAAACAAAATAGCCAAAGATATTGTCCTAGAAAAATATAAAAAAATTGTAAAAATTGTTGGACTATAAAAATATCCCAACTTTTTTCCCTTTTTCTAATAACATTTAGATACTTGGGGGTTTGGGGGGTGAGACGATAGTGAGGACATACCGCAAGCCACCAAACATAAATTCTGAAATTCGAGCCCCCCAAAACTTTTGCTTACTTTTGGTTTCAAAAGTGAGAGGAATAAAACAAAATAAATAGAACTTAGTCACAATACAATGAAGATTCCCTTCTTCAAGGGAATGACATATATAAATAACAAAACAATTAATGACCTGAAAAATCTTCTTCATAATGTGAATTTCATGAGCCTGAAAATGAAACCTCATAACAAACCTAAAAAACACAAAAGATTCTAAGTTTATTTTTCCATTATCATATAGATCTAGACCTATAAGAGAAACCGAAAAAAACTGAGTTGATTCATGGTTTGTTACAAAAGAACAATTTGAAGATAGCATAAAAGCCTGAGAATTCTTAGAATACAAAAAACACTACTGACTTGAACATTATTATGGTACAAAATATGCTGATGTTATAGAAAACTGAATAAACAAATGAAAAATTGTCATAAAAGAAATAGATATGTGATGACTTCTAATCTTGAAAAATGAAAAACCAGAGCTTAACAACTCATATAAAACTATATTTCTTACAGTTCCTTTTGAAGTACAAGAAGCCAGAATCAAAAAAAGATGAGTTTTTATGTCAAAAGAAGAATTAGAAAAAAGAAAGTTAACTGCTATTGAAGAAATAAAAAATGCAAAAATACACTGTGATTACATGATCGATACATCAGATAAATCAAAAGAAGAAGTTCTAAAAAAAGTTTTAGACTTTATAAATTCATATAGTAACTAATATGCAAAAAATCCACATAATAACAATCTTTCCTAATTCATTTAAATCATACTTTGAATCAAGTATAATTTGAAAGGCTCGTGAAAAATGACTCTTAGATATCAATCTTTATAAACTTAATGACTTTTCTACCAAGAAATTTAAACATGTAGACGACAAGGCTTTTTGAACTCACTGACAAGTGATTAGTCCTGAACCATTAAGTAAAGCAATTAATCATATATTTAAAAAAGCTTGAAAAAAAATCCCAGTTATTTATATGACTCCTACAGGAATTTTATTAAACCAAAAAAAAGTTGAAACACTGTCAAAAAAACTCAAAGAGTTTATAATTATCTGTGGACATTATGAATGAATTGATCAAAGAATTATTGATTTGTATGTTGATTATAAAATAAGTATCTGAAAATATGTTCTAACAAGTTGAGAGCTCTCAAGTATGGTTTTTATAGATTCTATTGCTAGGTTTATCCCCGATGTATTATGAAATCCTCTATCCTTAGAAGAGGAAAGTTTTTCTAAAAAATTATTTGGTAAAAAGGAATTTCCTCATTATACTAGACCAAGAAATTTTTTAGGTTTAGAAGTTCCAAATGTACTACTTAGCTGAAATCACAAGGAAATAGAAGATTGGAAAAAAAATAATTTAACATAATAACCCTTTTTTAAAATGAATAGTTTTGACGATTTACTAAAAGCTTTTTATGAAATAATTACTTTTGATTTATTTATAAAACTTGTTGTTATATATTTTTTTATAATTTGGATCTCTATAATTGTATGGGTACTAAAAGATATAACAAATAGAACTAATAGTCTGATGTTACAACTTCTATCACTTTTTATTGTAGTATTTTTGACTCCTCTATGAGTTTTTTTATATCTCTTGATAAGACCAGGTAAAACTAATTTAGAAAAAATGTATAGAGAGATAGATGATAATCTTGATTTATTATCAACTATTATGAAAGACAAATATTGAGTTTGTGAAACTACAAGATGTCCTAATTGTAGTACTAAATTATCTTCTGATTTTAAATACTGTCCAGTTTGTAGTATAAAAGTAAAAACTACATGTAGAGAATGTAAAAAAGAAATCGATCCTGATTGGAAAGTTTGTCCTTATTGTTCTAAAAAAGTTAAAGAAAAAGAAGAAGATCAAGATAAAAAAAACCATAAAAAAGATTAATTAAGTTAATAAAAAAACGAGAATTTAAATTCTCGTTTTTTTATTAAAATATTATACTTCTCAAAATCCTTCAGGAATCATCTTTTCATACCATTTTGATTTTTGTTCATAAACATGTGCAACTTCAAATATTTTTTCTTCATCATATAAAGACCCTATAATTTGAAGTCAAACTGGCAATTTAACTTTTTCTGCATCCTCACTCTCTGCAAATCAACAAGGTATAGTTATCCCTGGAAGACCAGCTAAGCTTGCTGGAATAGTATATGTGTCAGCTAGATACATCTTTAAAGGATCGTCTATTTTTTCTCCTATTTTCCATGCTACATTTGGACTAGCAGGACATATAATTGCATCTACTTGATTAAAAGCTTTCTGAAAATCTTCTATAATCAATGTTCTAACTTTTGCTGCTTTTGTATAATAAGCATCGTAAAATCAAGCTGATAATACATAACTTCAAAGTATACTTCTTCTTTTTGGTTCAAGACCAAGTCATTCTCATCTATTGTTTATATAAAATTCTTCTAAATTATCATGTGGTAAAGCTGAAACATGTCAGTATCTAATTCAATCAAGTCTAGATAAGTTTGTTCACACTTCAGCAGGAACAATTATATAATATGCTGCAACAGCATATTTTGTTGTCGGCAAACTTATATTTACGATTTCAGCTCACATTTCTTTTAAATCATCGATAGTTTTGTTTATTGTATCTCTTACATTTTTATCAAGTCATTCTTCAAAATACTCTTTTGGTACACCTAATTTAATTCACTTTAAATCCTTTCTATCCCATATTTTTTTATCTATTGTATGCTTTCATTCGATAGAAGCATTATCTAATTCATCTCATCCATTCATTAATTCATATAGAAGCGATGCATCTTTTACAGTTCTTGTTATAGTTCAAGGACAATCAAAACTTGATGCCATTGGAAAAATCCCGTATCTACTATTTCTTCCATAACTAGGTCTAAATCATACAACTCAACACATAAATGCTGGTTGTCTTAAACTTCATCAAGTATCTGTTCATAATGCAGCAGGACAAAGTCATGCGGCTACTGCAGCTGCTGATCAAGAACTTGATCATCATGGGATTCTATCTAGTGCCCATGGGTTTTTTGTTACTTTAAATGCAGAATTTTCTCAACTTGATCACATAGCAAACTCATCCATATTTAGTTTTCAAATTGAATTCATTCATGCTTCATTTAATTTTTTTATTATAGTAGAATCATATGGAGGAATAAAATTTGAAAGCATATTTGAAGCTCCCGTAGTAGGAATTCATATTTCACAATATAAATCTTTTATTCATATAGGAATTCAAGATAAAATTGTCCCTTCTTTTTCAGTAAAATTATTATTTACATAATTAAAAGCCTCTACTTTAGAATCATATATTTCTATTCTTTTCATAAAATAATCAAAAACTTCAGAAGCTTTAATCTCTTTATTTTTAATTTTTCAAATAATTGTCTCCAAACTTTCAAAAGCAAGCATATGCAGATATTAAATTCTAAATATTTTTTTTAGCCAGAGGCTAACTCTTTGATTAAGTAATTATAATAAAAAAATATATTTTACAAAACGAAAAATAAAAAAAGACCTGAGTTCAAACCCAAGTCTATTTTATTATTTTTTTTCACTTTTTTTAGTATCTTTTTTTATTTCTTTAAGTTTTCCTTCTTTTCATATAGCAGTTCTAATATAACCAATATGTTTTCTTCTAACTTTAAATTTTCTTATTACTTCAATTGAAGCAACAGTAGGTGAATGAATAGCAAATATCTTTTCTACAGCAAAAGCTCATACTTTTTTTCTAACAGTAATAGTCTTTTCCAAAGCTGACTTTCAAGCAGTCTTAATAACTATTCATTTATATTTTTGTATTCTTTCTTTTTCTCATTCTTTAATAATTTGAGAAATTTCAACTTCCATTCAAGTTCTAACCTCTGGAACTTCCTTTATAAATTCACTTTGAATTTTTTTAATTAAATCACTATTTGTCATATTATTATATATTAGTTTTAAAACGAGCACATTATATTAATTATTTTTTTATAATCAAGTTTTTTTATTAATTTATGCATCAAGAATTTACCATAACTCATCAACTGTTAATTTGATACTCTCAAGTACCTATAAATTTTCCATCATCTATAATTTCAAAACAGCTCCTATAATCACTATTTTGCCAAATAACATTTATATCACTTAACAGTGAAGTATAAGTTGGATTATCGCTATAAGGAGCAAATGGATAAACAAAAGTATATGGGATATTGTGAGCTGAATTATTTAAAATAAATTTTGTTCTATTTACAGCTCACACAACAGATCAACTATTAATTTCTACTCAAGTAGATGATGAAATTGCAATACTAATAGTAGGTAACACATTTTTTGATACTGTTTTATAATCTCAAATTAAAAAAGCTTTATTCATTCAATTATTTTCTAGAGTTGCAGAAATATGAAATTCTCTTTTATTTTTAGAAACAGAATAAGTATAAGGAATATTTATATATGGGTCAAGTGGTATTTTATCTACAGTTGATATAATTATATTCTCATCCAACTTTCATTGAGTTGCAACTATACTTCAGCTATTTAGTATATTAAAATTTGCTCAAGGAGTAGGATAATCTCATCTTTTTGTTTTATGTACTTTAAGTCAAGATGCGACTCAGGATAATTCAGATCTTCTTTGACTATCTCTTGAATCCTCCAGATTTTTTGAATATGATACAAATCACAATACAGATAATATTGCAACAATAGTTATTGAAATTACCAATTCTATAAATGTAAATGCTTTA
This sequence comes from Candidatus Altimarinota bacterium, assembly GCA_010119095.1. Classification (GTDB taxonomy): domain Bacteria; phylum Patescibacteriota; class Gracilibacteria; order BD1-5; family UBA6164; genus Altimarinus. The sequence continues at coordinate 4,058 of SAAG01000024.1, read as the reverse complement.
AATGAAACAAAAAATGATTTTTTCATAAATAATAATAAAAAAGTAAATAATACTTATCTAACAAAAATACGGTGTTCTTCTGGAGATATTGCTCAATGCTCTCATCAATCAACATAGGATCAACATAATGGGGCTCTATACCCCCATCATTGTCCAATTCAACTTCAAGTAAGATTGTCATATATGTCAAATAAACTACAATAGCTAGTCTGTTCTTCTACTCAATAACAAGATCATGATAATGTTGTTGTTAAATAAGATAAATTTTTTGTTACTCCCGTTCACCAATCTTCTCATTTCCACCATAGCCAATTACTTACATTTTTCATATTTTCTATTGTAGTAATACCTGTCATACATCCTCCATAGCTAGTAATTTCAAAAGTTTGAGATGATCATGTCCAAGAACAAGTATTGTGATTTGTTTTTGAGGTTCTAGAAGAACAATCTTCTCTAACTTTGTTTGTTCATACAACCCATCAACTTGGAGTCCAAAACAACATTTCAAGTTGTCATAAATCACATGCCCAGTAAACAAAAGAGCTTTCCTTTGTTGTATTAGTTGGTGGATTCATAAAATTACAATGCCCTATACTATAATCAAAAGAATTTCCATCTTTTGCCATCAAAGTCCATCAGCCTGATGCAGTACTCATATCACAATATCAAGTAAAAGATCTGTTAACTCAATCAGGCATAATCAAATAACTTCCACTTAAAGATCATGTATTGCTATCTAATATTTCTTTACAGCTTTTTGGAAATAAGTAATTTCAACAATTTACTGTCTGAATTGTTCAGAAACTATTTAATTGATATTCTCATGTTCAAATAGATTTTTCCGCTTTAATTATATCATTACAGTTTTTATAGTCTATTTTTTGAAAGTATTCAATGTTTGGATCTGTTATAAGTTGTAAAAAACTAGTATTATCAGCATATGGTAAATAAGGTTCTTCGAATGTATATGGAATGTTATGTTTTGAGTTATGAAATATAAATTTTGTTCTATTATATGCTCAAGATCATACAAATTCATTTACCTCTAAATCAGTTTTTCATGCAAATGCTAATATAATTGTAGGTATTATATTCCTTGATGGACTAGAATAATCTCATTTTAAAGTAGATTTTAGCATTCAATTGTTTTCTAAAGTAGCTGATATCTGGAATTCAGAATTGTTTTTCCATACAGAATAAGTATATGGAATATTTATAAAAGGATCTAGTGGAATACTATCCATTGTGGAAATAATTATTTTCTCACTCAATTTTCATTGAATTGCAACTATTGTTCCACTATTTACTATATTGAAAGCATCAGTAGGAGATGGATAACTTCATCTTTTTGTTTTATGTAACTTCAAAGCATTTGAAATGGCCGTTAAATCTGATTCTCTTTGACTATCTCTTGAATCTTCTAAATTCTTTGAATATGAAACAAATCATAAAATAGCTAAAATAGCCAGTATAGAAATTGAAATTACAAGTTCTATAAAAGTAAATGCTCTTGTGTTATTATTATTTTTTAACATAATTTTTACTGTTTATAATAATTATCTATTTTTACTTTATATAATTTTGTATTTGTATTTGTATCAATTTTTTCAAGTATAATTTCTCTTGAATATATATCTCTATCAGTAGCACCTGTACTTACAAATTCTCAGAACTTATCAATATACTTATACTTTAAATTGATTGCTCCTGTATAGACATCAAAAGACTTTGTTGTATTGTTCTTGTGTAAGTAAAATCCTGATCATTCATTTATTCCATTTATATTTAATTTATATAATACACTTTGAGTATTATCACTTAATATTCACTTAATTGAATTTTCCTCAAATGTAATATTTGTACTTTCACTATATAAAATTAAGTTATACAATCCAAGTATAACAAAGGTTAATAACAATATTCAAATAACAATTCAGACAAGACTTTCTCATTTTTTATTTTCTATCATTTGAAATTTATTTTTTTTATGTATAATGAATTTATTATAATAAAAAATTTAAATAATGGAAATTTTTAATAAAAAAGCATTCACATTTGTAGAACTAATAGTTTCTATTACTATATCTGTAATAATATTCATTATTATTTTTTCATTTGTTGTTGATTCAATATCAAATCTTGCAATAGCAAATAAAAAAGCTTGAGCAATGGCCAATTTCTATGATATATATGATACTATTTGAGAATACAGAAATGATTATATTTTGTGAAGTTTAGTAATAAACAATGATATATGAAGTTGAAGTGATGTGGCTTTAATAAATAATATCCATTATGATAAATGAATAGTATTTTGAATCATTGATAAAAATACAATGAAGTTAGAAAGTTGAAGTCTTTATAACACTTACTCAGATAAAGTTTTTTGATACAAAGATTTAAGCTTGTCAGAGATTTCTAGTATTCTTATAAATTCTTGAAGTGTTTATGATTTGTCATTTAATGATGCAAAAATATTTGATACTCCTGTAAAATGATTTCAGGCAGATTTTTTTAATACATGAAGAATTTTTTTGGTTGATTTAGAATTATTGATTTCTCATAATCCTAATTTTGATTGAAAATTATGGGCTGACATTCCTTCCTCTGATTACGAAATATTTAAACTTAGCTTTAATTTTTAAAATTGAAAGATGCAAAAAAATACTCAAGCTAGCATATTGATATATATACTTGTTTTAATTTCAATAGTAATGATTATGGCTGTTGTAGTACTTAATAATTCTATTATGCTTGAAAACTCTCTTACTTATCAAGAAATAAGAAGTAAGTTATCAAATAAAATCAAAGAAAAATGAAATATGTTTGCCGATTATGACCTAAAAATAAACTCTGATTGAGGATGATTTTCTGATATAATTTCATGTCCTGATAAATTTATTATGAGTTGAGCAACAGTTTATTCTGACTTAACAGAAACTGATCGGTCTTACTCTTGAACTACAAGTAAAGTTTGTTCATGAACCTATAATTCATACATGATAAATATAATTCCTAACTCAACTAACACTTGATTTACAAGTGCAACTTGGTGGTGAGTTACAACAACATTAACAAATAATAATTGAGATTTAACATGACTTTTTTTTTGAAAAGATGCATCTTGAGCAATACTATGAACAGATATAATTATATATTCTGGAGCATACAACAAACCAGACTGAATAGATGACGACTTCAATAGTGATAATTGGAACTGAGATTAAAAAATATTGCAATAAAAAAATCTTTGAAATGAAATTCAAAGATTTTTTTATTGCAATATTTGCATTAATTTAAAAAGTATGAGATAATTTTAGAAATTATTTTATTATTTAAAAATAAATATGAAAAAAATAATTCTATTTCTTTTATCCTACTTTCTACTATGATGTATCAATGTCTTTGCTGATAGTTGAACATCTGGCCCAATTAACCGGAATGCAACATCGAATCTGAAGAATTGTCCTAGCTCTGTAAGTCATACAGTAACTCATGCATGAATTCCAAATTCTACATGAATAGTTTGACCAAGTTCAAGTATAGGATGTACAACTCATTCATATTATACATCTTCAGATCACACTATCACTGTAACATGAAATAACTGATGAATTACTAGTTGTCCTGCATGAGAAAGATTTGTTTCAATAGCACCAAGTCCTTGTACTGCATGATCATGTACAATGACATGTAGAAAATATGATGATATTGCTCCTACTGTATCAGCAACAAATTCAGCTGCATCCCGGAAAGTAGCAGATATAAGTATTACTTTATTAACCGCAGATACTTGATGATCAAGTTTGGCTCACTCATTATACAATTGGGATACTGCTCCAAATGCATGATGTACAAGTTGATGAGTTATTTTCTCAAGTTGAGGAATTATTACTAATTCTATTAATTGAATTAGAACTCTTTATCTTTGTTCAAGGGATAATGCTTGAAATATTACAACTTGGTCATGAGCTTATTGGCTTGATAAAGCTGGTCCTATCGTAACTCCTCCATGATATACAATATCTTGATGAACGACATTAAATGATACTCGGACA
>SAAG01000121.1 GCA_010119095.1 Candidatus Altimarinota bacterium | reverse complement strand
AACTATGGACGATCCTTATCCATTCTTTAGAGGGATGCTGGCAGAAGTTGGTTTTAGTGTTGCAATGATACCTTATAATCAGCCAGTACGTATTCGTGGTCTTACGAAAAATAATTTTTATTCACTCTACGATATGGGAATGTTAGGAATCATCAATAATTCAAAAGTTCCTCTTCGTATGGCAATCTTTATAGGGGTGTTTTTTGGTGTACTTAGCATTATTATAGGTATTGGATATTTTATTGCTAAGTTGTTATTTTGGGATTCAATGAGTTTAGGTATGGCTCCACTACTTATTATGACAGCATTTATGTTTTCAGTAATGCTCTTTTTTATAGGTATTATTGGAGAATATATAGGAGCTATTTATACACAAGTTTTAAAAAGACCGTTAGTATTTGAAAAAGAAAGAATAAATTTTGATGATTAAAAATTTAAATAAAGGTAGAAATTGTTTAAAACTATATTTAGCTATGATTTCAGGCACACTGCTATAAATCAGCTATGGAGATTGTTTTCAGGACCAGCACTACTCATACTGATACCACTTTATATAACTGCAGAAGTTCAAGGGTATTGGTATACATTTATAAGTCTTGCTGCTTTGGCTGTATTTGCAGATATGGGATTTTCTACAATATTACTTCAATTTTCCGCGCATGAATTTGCACATTTAAAATTTGAATCTGATAAAACAATTGGTGGTAATAAAAAGCATTTGGAAAGATTGGCATCATTACTAAGATTTGCGATGAAATGGGCAGGTAGTATTGGAGTTGTAGCATTTCCAATTATTTTATTTATTGGTTTTATTATACTTAATCAAAAAGAGACAGAAATAAATTGGGTTATTCCATGGATTATTTATGGTATAGCTTCATCTTTTGTATTTGTAAATAGTATGTTACTTTCATTTATTGAAGGTTGTGATAGTGTAGGAGATATACAAAAAATAAGATTTTATATATCTTTTATTACTGTTTTATCTACAGTTACTCTTTTAGTATGTGGAACAGAACTTTATGCTTTGGTTTTATCTTTGTTTATTGGTGCTATTACAGGAATAGTTCTCATTTTTATAAAATATCATAAGATGCTAAGACAGTTATATGATATCGGCTTAAAAGTTTTTTATGATTGGAAAGTTGAAATATTAAAACTCCTCGGCAAATATTCTATTAGTTGGATTAGTGGCTATTTTATATTTTATATATTTACTCCAATAGCATTTACTTATAAAGGTGTTGTTGAATCTGGACAGATAGGATTAACTATTGCAGTTTTTACAGCAATATTTGGTATATCAAATATATGGATGACAATTATAATACCAAAGATTAATATGCTAGTTAGCAAAAGAGATTATGAAACACTTGACAAAATATTTATGAGACATCTATTTTTATCTATTGTTACATATATATTAGGAGTAATAACTCTATTTATAATAGTTTTATTTTTTAAGGATTATGTACCATTTGACGAAAGATTAGTCAGTCCTTTTTCACTTATGATTATTTCAATTGTTTGGCTTTTGCAAATTGTAGTTCAAGGTTTAGCTTACTATATGAGAGCTCATAAAGAAGAGCCTCTTGTGATACCATCTTTTGTAAGTGGTATATATGTGAGTTTGACAACTCTATTTGTTGCTACTTATTTACCTTTTGAATATTTTTTCTTAGGTTTTTTAAGTAGTTATATTTGGGGAATACCATGGGTTTTAATAATATTTAAAAAATATAAAAGAGGAAATAGATGGAAATAAATAAAAAATTATCTATAGTGATACCAACATACAATCGTGCAGATTTTCTGGACTATAATTTAGAAGTTCATATTCCAATGCTTAAAGAGTATGGAATAGAAATAGCGATTTTTGATAATTGTTCTACTGATAATACACAAGAAGTTGTATCAAAATGGATGAAAGAGTATGATTATTTGACTTATCACAAAAATGAGATAAATGTAGGGCCAGATGCTAATTTTGAGAAAGCTTTAAAATATCCTAATACGGATTATATTTGGTTGCTTGGAGATACTAGTAAAATTGCAATTGATACATTTAAAAGTGTGGCTGACGAGATAAATAATAAATATGATTTAATAGTAATAAATAATTCAAATAGAGTAAAAGATATACAAAGTATAGTTTACAATGATGCTAACAAATTATTAAGACAACTTGGATGGCATATGACTCAAATGTCTGCATTGATATTTAGTAAACAACTTATAAATAATGTTTCATTTTCAAGGTATTATGATACAAATTTTATTCAAACGGGTATTATATTTGAATATTTAGCAAGTAAAGAAAAAATAAATGTTAAGTGGTTGAGAGAGTATTCTGCAAATCAGTTAAAAAAAGAAGGATTAGTAAAAAATAGTTGGCAATCTCAAACATTTGAAATATGGATTATTAGATGGGCAAATTTTATTTTGTCTCTTCCTCCTTCATATAATATTGAAAACAAATTATATACGATAAAACTTCATAATGAAATAACTAAATTATTTGGTATAAAAAATTTAGTATCATTAAGAAGCAAAAATCATTTTAATTTAAAAATATTTTTCAAATATTATAAATTTTTTTATTTAGCATTAAATAAATATTCATTTATTAGACTATTTTTTATTGCATTAATACCTAAAAGTATTTTTATATTGTTAATTAGTATTGTAAAAAATAAAAAAAAATTGTTTCATTATAAGGATAAAGATGACTAAAATAGGTTTAATAGTATTGAATTGGAATAACTATTATGATACAAAAGAGTGTATTAATAGTATTTTGAAGTATAAAATAAGTAATGAATTAGATATTAAAGTTTATTTAATTGCTTTACGGTAATTTCCATTAAAATCACTTACCGCTAAATACGCCATAGTAAGTATCTCAGCATTGGTAATTTTAGCACGCACATCATTTTTCACATT
>SAAG01000120.1 GCA_010119095.1 Candidatus Altimarinota bacterium | reverse complement strand
TATTTATAAAAATTTTGTAAGTAGAAATAAATTCTTTTTTAGTTGCTATAGCTAATTCCTTTAAATCTAGTTTTGGTTGTATTACTATAGGTTTTAAAAATATGTATTTTCAAGTATTTAAGATGCTTTTTAATTCTACTTTATTAACTGTTTTAATAACTTTATTTGTTATATTACTATGTAGATTTTTAAGATAGTTTTTATCAAGTAGTACTTTAAATTTATATATATCTTGCATTGTTAATGTCTTTTCTTCACTATCAAAAAAATTCATAGTAAAGTATATAATTCAGATAATAATTATTATTGTAAGAATTATTATAAAATTTGGATTTAGAGTTAGAATATATCATGATAATAAAAGTCATAAAAAAGCTCAAATTCAGGTACTTATATTCTTATTAGCTATAAGTCATATGTATTGGTTATGATTAGCATTATTTAATATGTAAGATATCAATGTTACTTCCTGTAATTCTTTGGTTAATCAGTAACAAAATGAAGCAAGAAGTAATAAAATTAGATTTAATCAGTTTCACAAAAAGAATTCAAGAGTTTCTGTGATTATTCATAATCCTTCTGGTACTACGGCATCCTTAATAAAGTCACTTATTTGAAGAGTAAAGTTTATAAATATCAACATTGCAAGTATCTGAGATATATATGAAACTATAAAGAGATTTTTTGCTTTATAATATTTTTGAACTATTCAAATTGGAACATCAAGAAGAAGAGCAAAAAGATTTCAAATTCAAAGAAATATTCATACCAATGCAACATTTTTAAGTTGAAATGTGAAAAAGAAAAAAACTGAAAAATGAAAAATCATCCAAATAAAATTTGAAACTATTATATTTAAAAATAGGTTTCTTGTTCTAATTGGAGACAATTCTTTGTCTACGGATATAATTGCAATTTCAGACATTTATTTAGTTTTAATTAAAAATTTATTATTTTTCTTTTTTATTAATTTTGTTTTTTATAGTCCAGAATAACAAGAATAATACAAATCATCAAAACAGTATAAAAAATCACATATAGTTAAATAGTGCAAGTATAATTCAACCAAAAAATAATCAGATTACATTTGCAAAATTTCAAACAATCTTTAATGGTGCGGCAGAGGCATTTGCATCAATTTCAGATAATTTATTGTATTTTGCAAAAGCTTCATTATATGATTCTAAAAAACCTGCTTGAGATAGACTCATACAAGCAGCATATCATACACTATTTATTAAAGCTAATCACATTAAAAGTAATATATTTTCACTTCAAGCAAATACTCACATCAAAAATAAAGAAGTTCATGATAGAAATATTCAAATATTTCAAATAGCATAAACTCAATACTTAATCGATATTTTACTAAACATATCTTGAAGTCAGAAAGCAGGAATAGCTATAATTCAAAGTAAAACATATCCTCATCAATTCCATAGAGTATCTAAAAATCAAATTAGGAAAGTAGCGGCAAAAGTATCCCAAAATCAAAAAGTCATAACCATTACAAGGCACCAATAAAGAACTAAAGGATTTGTCTTATCAGCTAGGATATTGTAAGTTCCTATAAATTCTTTTCTAGTTTCATTATAAAGCAATTTAAATGTTAATCATGATTTAATTGTTATTGGTTTTAAAAATAGATACTTTGTTTGTGATACTATGTTTTTAAGTTCTAGTTTATTCACTGTTTTTGCTTCTGATGCTTTAGTTGTATTATCTTCTTTTTTTAGATGTACTTTAAATTTATAGATATCTTGTAAAGTGATAGTTTTTTCACTGTTATCAAAAAAAGCTTTGGTAAAATATATAATAAATATGATTATAAATATCGTTAAAATAAGTATAAAAATAGGAGGAAGTTTTAAAATCAGTCATGAAATAAGTAATCAAACAAAAGCTCAAATTCATCAAAATAAATTCTTTTTTGCAAGTAATGAGGAGATCTGATTATGACTTGAATTATTTAAAATATAGGAAAAATAAGTTACTTCTTGAAGTTCTTTAGTTAATCAATAACAAAATGATGCAACAAGTAACAATATTAAATTCATTCATTGTTCTAGAAAAAATTTAATTATTATAGATAAAAATCACATACTTTCTGGAGAATTGTTTGCTATAAATCATCAAACTTGAAAAATAAAATAAGCAAATATAAGCATTGCAGTAATTTGTGATATAAAAGACATTATAAATAATGTTTTTGGCTTAAAATACTTTTGGATAATTCATATTGATATATCAAGTAAAAATGAAAAAAGATTTCAAATTCACAAAAAAATTCAAACTAATGCAACTGATTTTAATTGAAAAGTAAAGAAAAATACAACAGTAAAATGAAAAACCATCCAAATAAAATTTGAAAATACTATTGAGAGCATCAAATTATTCTCTTTTATTGGATCTAATTCCTTTTCAACTGATATTATAGCTAAGTCTGACATTATAGCTTAGTAAATAGATAATGGGGTCTATTGAAATTTTGTGGATTTTTTTAAAATATCCTGAATAATTTTATCATTTTTTTCCTTTAAAATCAAAAAAATGACATAAAAAAATAGCTTTACAAATAATATATTTAGATACAATTGAAATAAATTATTTTATTAAAAAATTTTATGAAATTTTATTTTAGTACTATAAATTTAGGATGTAGTAAAAATCAAGTTGATTTAGAGTATATTATTTGAGAGTTACTAGGTACCGGTACCGATACCGATAATAATGGCTTAGATATTAGATTTTTTGATAATCCTCTTGATAGTGAAGTAGAATATATAGTAATTAATACTTGTTGATTCCTATCAAGTTCTAGAGACGAAGCTGAATGAACAATTGAGGATTATGATGACCTATGAAAAAAGATAATAATAACATGATGTTATGTTCCAGTAAGAGATGATATTTTTTTAAAATGATTGAAAAATTTATATAAAGTTTTCCCAATTGAGGATAGTGAAAATAT
>SAAG01000119.1 GCA_010119095.1 Candidatus Altimarinota bacterium | reverse complement strand
TATAGATGAAAAGAGTATTATGATAAATATAAACTCAATTTTGATCAACCTGAAGCTCTAAATCTAGATTTATTTGTTGAGCATCTATCAAAATTAAAAGCTTGAGAGACAGTAAAAATACCTGAGTACGATTTTAAAAATAGTCGTCCAATACTAGATAAAATTGAAGTTGTTCCTAAAAAGATAATAATTATAGAGTGACTTTTTGCTTTATATGACAAGATAGCAACTCTTTGAGATATAAAAGTATTTGTTGATTTATGAACTCACTGAAGAATCTTGAGAAGGATCCTTAGGGATGTAAAAAGAACTGGGCAAAAACCACAAGATATACTTGATTATTTTCTTGATACTGTTGAACCGATGAATGATAAATACATAGAGCCAACAAAAATAAACGCAGATTTTATAATTTCAAATGAATACAATCCATATTTAGAAGCAAATCAGACAAATATTCTTGATTTACAAAAAAAATATGATATTTCAGATTCTTCTTCAGAAAAAATATTTGAGATATTATTGAAAATTGGATCTCAATATCTAGGTGATTTAGAATATACAGATTATTATTTTTCTCCTGATTATATAGACTCGAGAGAAGTATGAGATAGTGAAATACTGATTGTGAGAAAAATAGCTTTTGGAAAATATATACTTATGTATAAATGACCTTTGAGTAAGGATAAAGAATACGAGGAAAGAAATATAATCAATTTCTTTGTTGATGCTGAAACAGTTGATGAATTTAGAGAAATTTATGGAGACGATATAAAAATAGTAAGTAGAAAAAGGAGTAGTTATTATTATAATTGAATTATAATTTTTGTAGATTTCTTTGAAAATGGTGATAAGGTTTTGGAAATGAAGTTTGAAAAGTATGACGAAAATGTAAAAAACAAGATAGATTTGATATTTAAAGAATTGTGTTTAGGTGATGTGTGCAAGATTTTGAGTCTATAATATTTAATTATTTATATGAGTTTTTGGCAAACAAAAAATCGGTGAGAGATGCTATTAAAGTCTAAACAAGCAGAAAAAGTTTTGTTTGTAGAGAGTTATCAAATAGAAAAAAGAAGTATTGGTTTATGACAATACGGACTTTTTTTATTGGGCTTTGAAATATCAAAAATAGAAAATATAGAAGTACTTGGAAAAAAATTAATAGATTTATGTAGACAAGAGAAATGTCTATTCATTCAGATAGAAACATATAATTTAGATTATTGTGGACAAGTTATTGTAGACAAAAACTTTATAACAGGATACTATAAAAAGTTTATTACTCCATATACAGCGATAATAGATTTATCAAAAACTTCAGAATTGATACTATCTGAGATGAAACCAAAAGGTAGATACAATATTCGTCTTGCTGAAAAAAAAGAAATCAAAGTAATTGAAGTAGACAAGATAGTAGACAATGTAAAGATATTTTATGATTTGATGATGGAAACTACTTCAAGAGATGGTTTTTCTGGAAATAAGTTAGAGTATTATGTAACTTTTTTAGAAACTATTTTAAATAGTAGTTTGTTAATTGCTTATAAAGATGATAAAGCTATTGCAGCTTGAATATTTGTTTTTGATAAAGAAGTAAGTATTTATTATTATGGGGCTTCGACAAATGATACTGAATATAGAAATCTTATGGCTCCGTATTTGTTACAGTGGACAGCTATAGAAAAAGCTAAAAGTATATGAAGTAAATATTATGATTTCTTGTGAATTGCAAGTCCTGGAGATTTAAAGTCAAGTTTATCATGAGTTACTGATTTTAAGTTAAAATTGACTAAAGATGTGGTTAAGGTTTCTGATGGATATATTTGGGTTAGGAATAAGTTGTTGTATAAGGGGATTGAGTTTGTTAGAAAAATAAAAGGAAAGAAGTAATTCTTTCCTTTTTTATTTACAATATATAACAACAATATAGTTCTGGAAAAAGCAAACAATCCCGAGTGATACACATCGTGAAATGAAAAAATATAGAAAAATAAATTACTTTAATTTTTTCTTTTCTCAACTTTTCAATCCTAGGTTATTATTTTTTGAAATAACTTTTTTTCAAGTTTCTTTTTCTATGTTTTTTCTTGCTTGTCATGCAACATTTCATCATCTTTTTGCAACTTTTCTGCTTTCTTGTAATCAATTGGGATTTTCAGTTTTGCTGATTTCTGTTGTTGTGGCTTCTGCAAGCATATTTAATACAATCTCAAGATTGGTCATATTGTCTCTTAGGTTTTCTTTTTTAAGTCATTTATAATCTTTGTATTCTCTTGTGCTAATTCAAGCCCATGCTTTTGTGATATCATCAGTCAAAATAGCATATTCATTCCCTAAAACTCATGTTTTTTTCCATTCATTTGTAAGTTGTTTTCTAACTTCAATACTTTTTAATCTTTGATTTATCCAGTCTTCACTATATCATTTTGCTAGATAGTTATTTAATGCTCTATTTATAGCAAGTTCTGGATCTTCAGATTCTTCAATCCTTTCATATCACACTTTAGCAAGCCATAGTTTAAAAGGCTCAGCATTTGGTGATGGTATTGATTGAATTATACGAAACATATTTTCAGTATCTGCAACATCTGTTAATCTCATTTTTCAGTCTGAAGCTAATAATTTCAACTGGTTACATTTTGTAACCGTTTCACTTCATTCACTTATTAACCTATTTTTAAGTACCTTCCAATAATTTCTTGGATCTTTACTTTCTGACAAAGCTCAAACAACATCAACAACTGAAAAATACCATTTTTCATGTTTTTCATCCCAGACTCTTCTGATTTGTTTTCATTCAAAAAGAGCTAAATTTATATTTTTCATAAAATTTTAGTTATAATTGATTATTTTTACATAAAGGCTTTGTTTTTATTATTAAACAAAGCCTTTTTCTATTTTATATACTATTTTTTATAACTTCTTCTAGTTCTTTGTTGATTTCTGCATTTTCTCTTAGGAATTGTTTTGCATTTTCTCTTCATTGACCTAGTTTTGTTTCTCAGTAACTATAGAATGCTCATGA
>SAAG01000023.1 GCA_010119095.1 Candidatus Altimarinota bacterium | reverse complement strand
TGTAGTTGAAACTAAATCTGAACTTGAAGCTACTACTCCAGAAAATGATTTAACTAAAATTGATGACCCAGATATTCCTGATTGGTTAAAATGAAGTCTGTCTACTGATAATTCTAATACTCCGAAAATTTCTCAAACTAAAGATACTAATAACAAAAATGATTTCCCTCAAAAATGAAAGAATAATTGACAAAAAAATAAAAATTCAAAGTCAAAAGATAACAATACTAAAAATGGAGATGAATTGTGGCATGATTGAATGGAAGTACCAGATTGGTTAAATACAAACAAAAAAAATGACACAAAAAGTGATACTAATTAATTAAATTACTTCGTAAAAAAAAGAGAAAATTTACTTTTCTCTTTTTTTTTGTAATATATAAAAAATAATCTATAAAAAAATTTTGACTTTTTAAAGTTTTTTTATAATATATCTCTCACTTGAAATAAGTTTTTAAGCGGGTGTAGCTCAATTGGCTAGAGCATCTGCCTTCCAAGCAGAGGGTTGTGGGTTCGACCCCCATCACCCGCTCCATTTTCTTTAGGGTTTAGAACTTAGTGCTTAGGGATTAGTTTTTATCTAAAGCCTATGCCCTAGTAACTAAGCCCTTACTTTTTTTGGGTGTATAGCTCAGTTGGTTAGAGCGCACGACTGATAATCGTGAGGTCGGTGGTTCAACTCCACCTATACCCACCATCGGAGACTAGCGCAATTGGCTAGCGCACACGCTTTGGGAGCGTGGGGTTGTGAGTTCGAGTCTCACGTCTCCGACCATATTAAAAAGACCAGGAAAATATTTGTAAATAAAAAAGACTTATATCTTTAAATTTGCAAATATTTTAAAAGTTATATAAAAGATTTTTTTGACTAATTAAAAATTAATTATATAATTACATAAGTTTTAGTTTATAAAATTATTAAAATGCCTATTACAAAATCAGCTAAAAAGGCTGTTAGACAAAGTGCTACAAAAAAATCAAGAAATGATTATTTTAAAGCAATTTATAGAGAGGCTAGAGTTAGCTTTGAAAAAGCTATTAAAGCTTCAGATGTAGATACTGCAAAAAAAGTTTTTTTCAATGAAAAAGATAAAGAATGAAAAACAAAAAAAGCATGATTACAAGCTATTATTGATAAATTAGTAAAAAAGAATATAATACACTTAAATACTGCTTCTAGAAGAAAATCTAAGTTCTCTAAAATGTTAAAAAAACTTGAAACTAGTAAGAAATAATTTTTAATTATTAACATTTTTAATGAAAGAAATAAAGAAAAACCTTAATGGCGATATTAAAGCAAAAAATGTTCAATTAATTACAGAAGAATGAGAAAATTTATGAGTTATGTCTCTAAAGGAGGCTAGTGAGAAAGCGAGTGAAAACTGATTAGATTTGATGGAAATATGAAGAAAAGATGATTTAGTAATAGTAAAAATTCTTGATTTTTGAAAATATCTATATAAGTTAAAAAAACAAGACCAGAAAAATAAACAAAATTCTAAAGCCCCAGAATTAAAAACTATAAAAATTACATTTAATATAAGTGAACATGATTTAGATGTAAAAAGAAGACAAGCTCAAGGTTTTGCAAAAGACAGAAATCCAATAAAACTTATACTTGTATTAAAATGAAGAGAAAACCAATATTCAGATATTGCGAAAACAAAGATAACTAACTTCGTAAAATCATTAGAAGAAATTTATAAAATGGATAATGATATAATGAGAGTTTGAAATATGTTCACAGTAAACCTAAAAACAATAAAATAATTATATTTTAAATTTAAGTATATGTTAAAAACAAGAAGTGCAGTTAAAAAAAGAGTAAAAGTTACTTGAAGTGGTAAATTATTAATTAGCCACTGATCTAAAAGACATCTTTTATCAGATAAAAGTAAGAAAGCTAAAAACAGAAACAAATATTGAGTTATGCTAGATTGAGTAGAAAAGAAAAAAGTAAAAGAACAATTACCTTTTGCTTAATATAAATAACCCCAATTTACATAAAATTATTAATTATTAATTATACTAAAAATGGTTAGAGTAAAAAGATGACTAATGACTAAGAAAAGACATAATGAGATGAGAAAGTCAGCTAAATGATTTAGAATGATGAACTGAAATGTTTTTTCAAGAGTTAAAAATGCTTTAATGAAAGCATGAACTAATGCTTATAAAAGTAGAAGATTAAAGAAAAGAGATTTTAGAAGATTATGGACTATAAGAATTGGAAATGCTGTAAAAGAATTATGATTAAACTATTCAACTTTTATTGGAATGCTTTATAAAGCAAAAGTAAAATTAAATAGAAAAGTTTTATCAAACTTAGCTATTTCTAATCCTAATGTATTCGCAAAAGTGGTTGAATTTGCAAAAAAATAATATTAAAACTATACAAAAAAAAACATCTTTTACAAGATGTTTTTTTTAGGCTTTAACCATTCTAGATAATTATTATTTTGTGAGTTTTTTTGTATTATGAGCTCTTGCTGGTTTATTATTAACTTTTGATTGTTTTCAGATTTTCATTGATTCTAAATTCCCTACATTTATTTCTATCTTTATATTCTCGTCATCCAAAAATACTATTTCTTTCTTCAACATTATTACTTGATCTCTCAACTCTTTTATTTGTCTTTCAAGTTCTATTATCCTTGAAGTTTTATCTGATTTCTGAGAAGCAATTCAACTTTGTCTTTTCTTTAATCTAGCAATTGTACTATTAAGTATAGAATTCATATCTCAATCATCTGTTTCCTCAATAGAAATTGATGCCTCTTCACTATCATTTTGATTTGAAATTGTTATGGTATTTTCTTTATTTATTTCTCAAAACAAATTGCTAATTGAGTTGTCCATTTCTTTTTTTTCTTCAATAGGTGATTCAATTGTATCTGTTTCTGTTGTTTCAGATATTGTTATTGGATTATCAACTAATACATTTGAATCTAAGTTTAATGGTGATTCTAGTGTAATTGGAGAATTATTGACATCAACAACTGATGAATCTGGAGTAATCACAGGAGAATCAAAAGAAATTACACTGTTATTTTCTCAGAAGTTCAAATCCTCTGAAACTATTGGTTCATTTCAAAATGTTGAATTAATATTGTCTGATAAAATTATTAAATCATCACCCTGAGTTGCTGTAGCTGTAGACATAATTTAAATATTAAAATGTAATATAATATTATATTATCATATAATTATTTAATTTGCAAAAAAAATAAAAAAAAATACAATACTACAGCTTAATAATATTATATTGTTGCAAAGTTATTATTATTAACTATTAATTATTAATTAAAATACTATGGATTTTTCAAAAGCATGAGAATTACTAAAACTTCAACAAGAAGCAATGAAGATTAAAAAAGAATTAGAAAATACTTTAATTGAATCTGAAATAAACTGATTAGTTGTTACATTTAACTGAGAAATGAAAGCTGAAAAAGTTGATTTTGAAACAAAAGAATTAATTCCATGATTAAATGATAGTCAAAAGCAAATTTTAGAAAAAGCTATACAAGATGCAATAAATAAATGAGTAAAAAAATCTCAAGAAGTTGCTGCTAGTAAAATGCAATGAGTTATGGGACAAATGTGATTAAATATCCCTTCTGGTTGATTACCATGAATGTAGTTAAATTTAATAAAAAAAATAAAGAGCTTGCAAGCTCTTTATTTTTTTATTTTATTAAATTATTCAATTTCACTAAATATGCTTTCTATATCTCATAAATCATTTCATTTATATGATTCCACTTTTGCTTTCAATTTAGTAACTATAAAATCAATTATTTGTTTTTGACTAGGTTTTGAAGTAGCAAGTGTATTAAGTTTATCAATTACTTTATTTATTACTTCAATTCTTTTTTCTGTTGAACTGTAAGTTTTTTCAACTTTAGCAACAAAAGTATTAACCAATTTTTCAGCTTTTGATTTTAAATTATTTTCTACAATTTTTTTTGTAACATCTGTATTGTTTGATTGCTCACATTTTTCTTCCCAAGATCTTATACATTTACTTTTTGCTTCACACCAACTATATCATGCAGAAGTATAACATCCATATGCATCTTTGTCTCATCAAATTTTTACCTCTTCAACTTTTTCTTTATAAACTTTTACTACATTACTACAATATCTATTTTTTTCACTTGTTATAGCACATACTCTATAATAAGTTGTTCAATTCAATGGGCTAGCATCTACATATGAAGTCTCATTAATATCAGTAGTATATTTTATATATCCATCATCTGGGTAAACTGGGTTAGTATTAGTTTGTGATCTAACAACTTTATAATAAACAAAGTCTTCATCTCATCTATAAGCACCCCAATTTGTGTACACTTTTGATCAATCTAAACTAGCAGAAAAATCCAGAGATTCATCCAAAATTGGAGTATTATAACCACTTGATCATGATGAACCTGTTGCAAATGCACTAGAAACCCCTAACAATAATATTAGAGAAATTATTAATTTTTTCATATTATATTATTATAAAATAAATACCTTAAAATTATATCTGTATTTCTATAAAAACAATTTTTATAATGTTTTTCTCTTTGACTTTAATTATTAAATAATTCTTATAAAAAACAATCCATAAGTAATAAAAAAATTGCATATTTAAAATTAAAATGTTATAATGACTAGGAATATATTCTTTGATAATTATTCAATATTAATTATTAATTGTTAATCATTATGCTACTTTTATCTACTTCCAGCCTAAAATGATATTGAATTCACAGAATTTGCAGTTTTATAAAAAAATCAAATTATGACTGACTTGATTTATATATGGATGCAACTGAATTTGATTTATGGGATCTTGATTATTTAAAAGAAATTAAAAATCATTACAATATAAATATATTATCTATAACTGCTTGTTGAGAGTGACTAAATAAGGCGAAAGTAAATATAATACTTGATATAGCAAAAGAATTAAAAGTTGAAGTAGTTACCTTTTCCCCTCCTCATACAACAGACAAAGATAAAACTTGGTTTACAAAATATTTACAAGAAGTTAAAAATGATTTTGATTTTGTAATATCAGTTCAAAATGTTGAAAGTAAATACATCTTTTTCATAATTCCAAAATATAAAAACATGCCATTGGTTGATATAAAAAAGATAACTTGATATACTAGCTTAGATGTTGCTAACATAAATAATGAATCTTCAATTGATATTATCAAAGCAATATGATTACTTTGAAATAGTCTAAAAAATATATACTTAAGTGATAAAAAACTAGATAAATATTGATTACTTCCATGAAAAGAAAAATCAGGAATTTCAAATTTACCTATTGAAAGTTTTTTAATGCAGCTTAAATCAAACTCTTATAACTGATTTATTACAATAAAAGTAGAGCCATCTGAATTATGAGTATGAAATGAAGAAATGATATTAAAAAATTTAGATAAAATAAAAAACTACTATACCAAATATTATTTAAATTTTAAATAAAAAAATACAGAAATAATTTCTGTATTTTTTTTATTCTCAATTATCTTTTTCTACCCTTTCTCTTCATATTACATAAGCAAAATACCAAATTGAAGTTTTAAACACATCCAATACTGCTGTAAGATATCAAATAAGCAATAAAAAGAAAATAAATAGTATCAATATCATAATAATAGCTAAAGCTAAAAATAGTTTTGTTGTTATATATGAAAGTGCAATAACAATAAGTATCGGAAAAAACAAGAAAACCAAAAAGTTTAGAAGTACCCTTATATTAATTAAAAACATCAACATATAAAGTCTCAATGTATTTTTTAAGTTTAAAATTGATATCTGCATAGACATTGCAATAGACTGGAATACTCATTTATTTTTTAATATTATCTCATACTTTGCATAAGCAAACATTATGTTTATGAAAGTAGATATTACAAATGCAAATATCATTATGTAATTAATATATTTTATATATTCAAGACCTACAAACCTAATCAAAAACAAATAAGCATTTAATATACTTATATATTTAAACTCAGAAAATACATTACTGTACTCAAACATAGGAAGAAACCTACATACTCAAAATCAAATTGCATCTAAAGTACTCATTTGTACTCAATTTCTTTTTTCATCTAAATACTTTATTAATCATCACTCAAATATAGGTATGATAAAAAGATATATAAGTATAAATAATGTTACTCAAATGATTGTTTCTAAAAAGTAGTCTGAATGGAAGAATTTTAATATAACTTCTAATGCTTTATCTTTTTTATGAAATATAACTACATATGTATAAATTGACTGATATAAAAGTATTGTAGTTAATGCTATTATTCAAACAAGTCATGGCAAAAAATAAAATCTCTTTAACTTCAAATCATTTTTAATTACTTCCCATGCTGGAATAACTATATTTTTTTTAAAATCATCATTATTTAGCATCCTATCAAGTAATTATATGAAATAAAAATTTGAAAAATCATCCTACTCATTTATTCTTACTATTTATTTCTCTTTTTTCACTTATATATATATCTGATAAATATCATATTCTGTCTATTTGTCATGAAAATGACAAATCTTTTTTATTTTTATTTTTTATGTTTTTATCAATAAGTAAATTCAACATAGGAGTATAAAGTGTTTTTACAACTTGTTCATCTTTAATTATTTTTAATGCTTTTTCTTGTTTTTCTTTTAAAGAATCTTTATTTATATTATTTGAATTAATGTCTTCTAAAATTATATCTAATGATAGTTTTTTAATGTTTGAAAAATTGTACCCAAGCTTAGCTTGACTGCTATGAAAATACGGATATATATTAAAATCAAAATAACCTAAGTTAATTCATGCCAAAACCATATCATAGTTATTAAAATTATCTCCGTTTGAAGTAAATTTTGCAACACTATCTAAATCAATTGATTTTAGTTGTAAATCTATACCATACTCTCATAATGTAGTTTTGATAAAGTCTGCAGTCGATTCTACATCTTTTTCTGTTCATATATATATCATTTTCAATGTAAATTTCTCTAGTTTTTTATTGTAAAAAAACTTATCATCTATAGAATCCATTTTCTTGATGATTTCTGGATCAATATCAACTTTTTTCTCTTCTTTTGGTTTATCTACTACAACTTCCTTTTTTATAAAACTTT
This sequence comes from Candidatus Altimarinota bacterium, assembly GCA_010119095.1. Taxonomy (GTDB): domain Bacteria; phylum Patescibacteriota; class Gracilibacteria; order BD1-5; family UBA6164; genus Altimarinus. The sequence continues at coordinate 8,256 of SAAG01000023.1, read as the reverse complement.
CAAAAAATTTATTTTTTTCTACCTCTAGTTTTGCCAAATCTTTATAATAAAAAACTGTCAATTCTTCTTTTAAAACCTTCTTTCATTTAACCTCAAAATAAATTTTATAAACATTTTTTCACTCTTTTATAGTTTCATAACTCAACTCTTTTAATCTATAATAAAAATATAAGTCACCTGATTTAAATCATTTTAACTTATAATCATCTATATAAACAGCACTTGGAGTCTCTCATTTAACTGATCACTTTAAAAGTACATCATCTTCAGTAATAAAACTATATTTTTTTGATAATCCTGATTCTATGTATGATAAATTAGTATTTTCTTTAGCTTCTATATCTTTTACTGTTATTGCTTTATCTGAAATTGATTCTTTATCATTTTCAGAATCTTTTTTTACATTTTCTTTTCATAATATCAATTTAGCTAACTCAGATTTTTTATAGTAACCGTTTGCTTCCATTATTGATTCTATATTCTTATTTTCTAGATTTTTATCTATAGAATAATCAGTTAAATAGGGGTTTTTTACATCCTTATATACTTCTTTTCATAAAACTTTTATTAACTTTTCTCTATCTATTTTATTTAATATAAAATTTCTTAAACTTTTTGATACTATTTTTTCGTTATTGATAAATACTGCAGTATATTTAGGTAATGTATAATAGTTTGATTGTAATCTAGGAACAGACTTTCAAATTATATTTTCATCATCATTATATATATTTATTAAATCTTTATTTTTCAGTACAAAACTATTATTTTTAAAAAACTTAAAAATAACTTTATCTATGTAAACATTGTTATTAAAATAATTCTCATTTTTTTCTAGAACAAGATCAACAATTCATAGATTTTTATCTTCTTTCAAAGATGATATTTTGTATTTTCAAGAGTATAGTGAATCTTTATTAGGAGAAAATGGTCTTCATAAATCCTCAATTCATAAATTATTTACTAATCCTTCATTTAATATAGGTTGAAAAAATATATTTAGGAAATTTATATTTTTCTTTGTGTTTTTAAATACAATTGAATTTGTTTTTTCTTCAATTGTAACATCTGACAAGAGTGATTTGATAACAGGATTTACATTTGTTGTTTTAAGTATATTATATGTAGCTACGACATCTTTGATTGTAATAGGTTTATTATTTGACCAGTAAATATTTGTTTCCAAAAAACACTCAATATAAGCTAAATTAGCAATATCACATGTTGCTAAATCAGAAACTATTTTTTTCTCACTAACATCATATTTTAATAGAGACCTATAAAGTATGCTTATAATATATTTATTATAATCAGTGGTTGAAATCAAAGGATTAAGATGAGATACTTCTCATACAATAGCTTCAGATATTGTTCATCATTTTATTGGTAAACTTTTTGCATCAAAATACACATATTTATACAAAATATGTGAAAAAGTAACAAATAAAACAAACAAACTTATTAAAAATAAGTACTTTTTTAATTTTTCTAAATGTTTTTTTATCATAAATTTTTAGGTAAAAGTTGAAATGAAACTCTAAGTGTCAGTAGTATTAATAGAATTAAACTAAGGTTTTTCAATTATCTTCATCTTTTTTCTTTTACACTATTACATAACAAACAATGCTATAGCCACAAGAACAAACACTACTCATAAAACAATTGTTGCATTGTGAAGTACTTTTTCTGGCCCTCTTTTTTTAACTTGATTCATTCCTCATGACATACTTGTAAGGTTAAGAGAAACACTTTTGTTTTGTATTAGTACAACAAAAATCAATAATAAAGCTATAACAACTTCAAATATTTTTAAATATTCAACCATGTAAATTATTTCTTAAAAAATAAAAGTGTATAAAACATATTCAAAATGGTAAAAATTGCAACTGCAATTATAAAATTAATCCATCAGACAATAGTATATCAAATTCATGATATTTGTAAAATATTATTAATAATATATGAAAGCAATCACAAAATTAAAGCATTTATAAATATAGAAACCAGCCCAAAAGATAATATAAAAAATGGAAAGCTTAGTATCTTTAATATAGGCTTAATTGTTACATTAATAATTCATAAAATAATTCACCCCACTAAAAATGATTTCCAAGCTTCAATTGAATTTGGAGAACATTCAGAGCATCCTAAAATTACTCAATTTTCTACTCACTCTTTAGCATTTTCTCAGAGTAAAATAACTATTATATATAGAATTAGTGCATTTAGTATTATTGAAATTAATATTTTCATAGTTTTTATTTATAATTTAAATATAATTATTTTCTATAGTTTCATTTTATGTATCAGCTTATCTATAAAAGACAATTCTCATTTGGTATCTTCCGCAAGATAATTTGGCAATATGTTTTTTAAATTATTATAATTTTCTTTATTTATATTTAAATCTAGACTCTTTAAAGGCATCTTATTTATTACCAATCTAATATAAAATGGAATATCTCCATCAAATATAAAAGTGTATTTTTCTATTTTTTGATATTCATAAAAATTTAATCATACCTGTATTCAAACATCTGTAAGTACAACCTTTATTGTATCTTCAGAGTTATTTTCAATATAGTAAAATAATCCTGAAACCAAAAGTATAATAAAACTCATTCAATACTGTTTAGTTAGAAATCCCCATATAACTATCCCTATCATTATTGATAATGCAATTATATACCAATAGGCTCATCTTTCTTTATTATCCTCAAATTCCCATGAATATAATGTTTCCATAAAATTAATTAATTAAAACTGTAATTAAGCACTTCATCCAAGATTATCTAAAATAAATTTAATAATTAACCAACTAAATGAAGCTAAAACAAATCATGTTATAGCAAAAATAATTGTTTGTTTTCATTTTGCATTGTCTTTTGATAGACTTCAAAATAACATTTGATAGGCTCAAATAATAATAAATATAACAGATATAGTTCAAGCAATTCACATCATTACATCTATTAATTCACTTATTACACATGGGATAGTATCAATTGTTGCACTTCATTCCCTTATCTCAGTAATAGATAGACAACTTCAAAAAACTCAAGTACCCTGTGCAGCAAATACTCTAGCTTGAAAATTTATTATAATAGTCAGAATTACAAATATTAATTTTCTCATTATTCTTTTATTACATTATAATCAGTGATTTCTCACTGTAAATTTGAATGACTTTCTAAACTTGGATTATAATAATCAGTTAAAAATTTTATTAATTCTGATTTTTCAAGTTCTCTAGTTTTTATTCAAATATTTTCTAAAGATGTTTTTATAGAATTCATTCTATTATATAAACCTCTTTTTACATTATTAAAATTTCTTATTTGAGATCTAATCTTGATAATATCATTTGCATTGTTAATTGCTAACCAAAAATTTCTAAATACTCCTAAAAATGAATTATCTCTAACACTCCTTTCTCATTCTGAATCATAAGGAATAATGATATAAAATTCTTTTTTCATTATTTGAGCAACTTCAACTAACTTATTTAAATAAGCTACATACTCATATGTCTGTTCTTGTAATAATTGGTTTTTCTGATTTTTTCATAATTCATTAAGGTTTTTAATATATCAATCTATATCAAGCTTTTTAGATCTAATAAGAATTTGAACAGGAAAATCAAGTGAGTTAAGAAACCTCTGAAAACTTATTATTATAGAATTTTGTTCTTCTACACTTTTCAACAAAAAATTTATAGTTGAACATTCTAAAACCAATCTACCTGAATTATCTTTCATAATAATAACATTTTCTCTAATTTGTGAAAATGGTAAATGTCTTTGAGTTGATGAATCACTTGTAGGATTATTTTTGGTTTTTACTGGCATACTATTAATTTTAAATTATTATTTATATTTTCTTTATTTTTTCTTCCATTTCCTTAATTTTATCGATTTTTGTTTGTAAATCTACATTATCTTTCTTTTGAACATCACTTTGAGGGACATATCATATATCCATAGGCTCATAACTATCAACTCAAGCATTCCATTTTCTCTCAGTTAAATTTAGTTTATATCTTATAAAAGAAAGTACAAATGGTACAAAAGTCATCTCTGAGCTTTTAAATAAAGCTACAACTAAAGTAATAATTACTATAATAATAGTTGGAACCAGTGCTATTTCCCCTCATACACTTGCCTCCATTCTTTTAAATATTCCGTAAGCAATTCAAAAACCACTCATTATTATCATAAGTTGTCTTAAGCTTAATCAAAGCATTATAGGGTCTTCGTTTTCAATCTGTACTGGTATTTTATATTGCATATATATGAATAAAAATTAAAAATATCAAATGCAAATTTTTAGTTGTAACCAATTTTTCAACTTTATACTTACTTAATAATTCACTTTCTTCTTTTTTAGTATTTTACTCATATATATTTTATTTTCAATATATTTTATTCCATATAGTTTCTTCTTTTTTACTCATTATTTCAAAATCTTCATCTACCATATGATCATATCAAATAATATGAAAAACAGAGTGAATTAATAGCTTATAAAACTCTTTTTCTTCTCATAATTCATATTCTATGCCTTGTGATTTAATTTTTTCTTCACAAAACACAAGTTCCCCTGCAATATTTTCTGAAGTTAATCAATCAAACTCAAAATAATAATTAAAACTTAAAACATCTGTTACACTATCTTTGTGCCTATATCTAGAATTCAAGTTTTGTATAGTTTTTTCATCTACAAAAACTATATTCAATGTTCCATTCAATTTTCTAGTTTCTAACTCATTTATATTATTAAAAATCGTTTTAACAATATTTTCATCAATTTTAAATCCTGGATTATTTATAATCTTGTAATCAAACATTTTTATAATATTTAAATATATTTTTTCATAGCTCTTTTTGCTTCCATATCTACTGTTCTTTCTTTAAGTAGTTGTTTTTTATTATATTCTTTTCTTCATAAACAAAGTCAGATTTTGACTTTTATAAGACTTCCAGAAGTATAAATTTCCAAAGGAATTACCGTTTTTCATGGCTCTTTACTCTTACCTATCAATAACTCAATAGTTTTTTTGTGTAAAAATATTTTTCTATCTCTCAGTGGTGAAATCAAAGCTTTGTTTGATGAATTTTCAAATACTCATATATGCATTCATTTGATAATAGCACTTCCTGTCAAAAAGCTAATATATGCTCATTTTAGGTTTACATTTCATGCTCTTATAGATTTTACTTCATATCACATTAATTCAATCCCTGCTTCATAAGAATCAAGAATCTCATAATCAAAATATGCCTTCTTATTTTTGGATATCAGCTTTATTTCACTCATAATTATTCTAATAGTAGTATTTCTAATTTATTAATATCTGTAATGCTCTGGTTTGTATGGTCAATCTGTAGATATACCTAGATAATCAGCTTGTTTTTGAGTAAGTTTTGTAAGTTTTACTCCTATTTGTTCAAGGTGAAGTCTAGCTACTTCTTCATCAAGATATTTTGGAAGTCTGTAAACTCCTACTTCATAGTCTTTTTGCCATAAATCAATTTGAGCTAATGTTTGGTTTGTGAAACTATTACTCATTACAAAACTTGGATGACCTGTTGCACAACCTAGATTTACAAGCCTTCATTCAGCAAGTAGATATATACAATGTCCGTCTGGAAATACATATTTATCAACTTGTGGTTTTATATTTATTCTTTTAATTCCTGGAAAATTATTTAGTTTATCAACTTGGATTTCATTATCAAAATGTCAGATATTACAAACTATTGCTTCATCTTTCATATTTGCCATATCTTCGATTGTGATTATATCAAGATTTCAAGTTGTAGTTACATAGATATTTCATTCTTTAAGTGCTTCTTCCATTGTTGTAACTTTATATCATTCCATTGCAGCTTGTAGAGCACAAATTGGATCAACTTCAGTTATAATTACTCTTGCTCCGTATCATCTCATTGACATAGCACATCACTTCCCTACATCCCCATAACCACAAACTACAACTACTTTTCAAGCAATCATAACATCAGTAGCTCTTTTTATTCAGTCAGCAAGTGATTCTCTACAACCATATAGATTATCAAATTTTGATTTAGTTACACTATCATTTACATTGATAGCTGGAACAAGTAATTTTCCTGCTTTCATCATCTCATAAAGTCTATGAACTCAAGTCGTAGTTTCTTCTGAAATTCATTTTAAGTCTTTCATTATTGTATGCCATTTATTTGGAGTTTCACCAAGTACTTTTTTCAGTAAATCAAGTATGATTTTTTCTTCAGCATTGTCTGGAGTTTTATCTAAAACTGTAGAATCATTTTCTGCTTCATATCATTTATGCACAAAAAGTGTAGCATCTCAACCATCATCAACTATCAAATTTGGTCACATACCGTTACCAAAATCTAAAGCTTGTAGTGTACACCACCAATATTCTTCTAGAGTTTCTCCTTTCCATGCAAAAACTGGAATTCAAGCTTTAGCTATTGCTGCTGCTGCATGATCTTGAGTTGAAAATATATTACAACTTGCCCATCTAACACTTGCTCATAAGTCAACTAATGTCTCTATCAAAACTGCTGTTTGGATAGTCATATGAAGTGACCCAGTTATCCTTGCTCATGCAAGTGGGTTTTGCCCTTTATATTTTTTTCTTAAAGCCATCAAACCTGGCATTTCTTTTTCTGCAGTATCAAGTTCTTTTCTACCAAAATCTGCTAAATTTAAATCTGCAACTTTGTAAAATCATTCTTTAAAGTCCATAACATAAAAATTAATAATTAATAATGAATAATTAACAGATAAGGAACTCTTAACTAATGCTAATTTTCAACTCTGAAATTATATTTAAAAACAAAAAAAATCTTAATTTATTTAGAAAATACTGTTTGACATATTGTATTTTATGATTATAAAAAAAATTGATTTTAAAGACAAAAAATGTATTATCTTTACTCTTATGCCCTTTATTTCTTAAATTCATATTACTTTCCCTATGCACAATGATATAATAATACACTACAGCAAAAATCCTTTTCAGAAGTATGTACTTGAAGATTACGATATCGAGTTTTATGAAGAAAATAGAACTTGTTGAGATGATTTAAAAGTATACATAAAAATTGATGATAATAAGATAACTAACTGGTCTTTTACTTGAGATACAGCTATTATTACAACTGCTTGTGCTTCTATATTTGGTGAAAGTATAATAGGTATGGATATAAATGAAATTTTAACTCTAAAATATAATTATATAGAAGAATTGATTTGAATGCCTATTTCAGATAGAAGAAAACAAGCATCAGTACTTGGTTTATTAACAACTAGAAATGCAATACACAAATATCTAAGTGATTGAAAAAAAGATACTTTTGATAATTTGATAAAAAATAATATAAATGCTTGTTAAACAAAAAAAGCTAGAATAAATTCTAGCTTTTTTAAATTTTTATTTCTTATCTATTTGTTATATCAATTTTGATACCAGGCCCCATACAGTTACATACAAATACAGTATTTATATATTTACCTTTTGCTCCACTAGGTTTTACTTCTAGTATAGTATCAAGAAACTTATTTAAATTATCTTTTAATTTATCTTTTCCAAATGATAATTTTCAGAAAACTGAATGAACATTACCTTGTTTATCATTTTTAAATTCAAATTTTCAAGCTATTATCTCTTTAACTGCAGAAACTAAATCATCTGATACAGTTCAAGTTTTAGGATTTGGCATAAGACCTTTAGGTCCAAGTATTCTTGCTATTTTTCATAGATGTCTCATCATAGAAGGAGTAGCAACACAAACATCAAAATTTGGTGCAACTTTTCCACTAGCGATTTCTTCTATCAATTCTTCTCCTCAGATAACTTCAACTCACAATTTTTTAATTTCATCGTTATTAGCTTTGTCATTAAATACACAAACTTTTACTGTTTTTCCAGTTCCATGAGGAAGAGTTATAGTACTTCTAATCATTTGATCTTGATATTTTGGATCAAGAGCCAAATTGAAGTGAACTTCAACAGTAGGATCAAAAGTAACAGTATTAGTTTTCTCAAGCATCTCAATTGCTTCATCTATAGAATAAATCATATCTTTATTCAATAATTCAGCTGCTTTAACATATTTTTTACCTCTTTTTTGCATAAAAAAAATTTTAAATAATAAAGGTTTTAGCGAGATAAAAAAATCTCTCCCTTTTTTCAGGTGGAGAGATTATATACAAAATAATTTAAATGTAAAATTTTTTTTGATT
>SAAG01000022.1 GCA_010119095.1 Candidatus Altimarinota bacterium | reverse complement strand
AACTTCTTCTCAGTTAAATTTTTTATCTATAAATCCTAATAATTCTTCTTTAGTTACAACTTCTAGTCAAATTAAATAATTTTTTGTTTCATCTAATAAAACTACTAATTTTTCATTTCTTGAAATATCAGCTTTCATTCTTTCTTCAATTGCTTGAGTTTCTATTAATGCATTTTGATTTTTCTTGCTTATTTCTAATATTTCCTTTCTTTCTTTTTTTATTTTTTCTTGCTCTTGTTCATTAACTTCTAATAACTCTCTAACATCATTATCTTTTTTATCTAAATATGTTTCTCTTTTTATTATATCTGTTTCTTTTTCTCTAGCTTCTATTAATCTTTTTTCTGACTTTATCATGTCTTCTTTTACTTCTTTTTTTGTTTGTTGTAAATCACTTATTTTTCTATCAATTTCTTCATTTTTTTCGAAAAGTTTTAATTCTCTATCTTCTAATTCTTTTGATCTAGCTTCTATTAATGCAAGTTTATCTCCTATTTCTTGTTCTTTTATCCTAAGTTCTTCGTATTGTTTATTGCTTTTTATTTCAAATTCACTATTTATTCATTCTTTTTCTGCTCTTAATTTATTATTCTCTTCAATAGTAGCTTCTTTTATTCTTACCTGTTCATCTATTTCTTTTTCTAATCTCTTATTATTAGAGGTTAAATTTGAATTTACAACAACTAATCATTCATTAGTTTGCTTTAATTCATCGTATTTTTTTGATTCTCATTTTATGGCTATTTTTAGGTCAGCCAATTGTTCTATAGATAATTCCATATATTTATAATTTAAAAAATAAAGATTTCGATAAAATTATATATTTATTTTTGATTTTGCAAAATTTATTATTCCTTCTTTTAAATCTTCTTGTCACTTTAACTCTTTTTCTTTTTTCAATTTTTCATTATGCTCTAAAGTTTGTCATACTATATCTTTATTTTTTTCTTCAAACGGATTTTTTACTATACAGTTTATTCACACAGATGAAAAATCAGTAGTTGATTTAATTTCTGATTCATCAATTTCTAGTCAATTACGATCATACCATTTTCAATGTTTATATTTATATCACATAGGTTAGTATTTAATATTTAAGACATAAAGCCCAAGACTGGCTTAGGCTTTATTGTTTTACATATTAAGATGCAGTTTTGTTTGTTAATTTAGCATTTGCTCTTGGAGTAGTTCCACACAAGTTACCATATAACTTCATAGTTACTTGGTATCCTGGTATTCTTTTTCCATCAGCATCAACTACTGTAGTTAACATTCAACCCATTCCATTATCTAGGTAAGACAAAGGAGCAAGTTCAGCAAATCCCCATGTAGCTGTATCTAAACAGAACATGTTTCAAGTTGGACAATCCCAATCTTGAACCATAGCTAAAGGTTTATTTCAAATACTTACTTCTAATCATTTGAATCATCCAGCTAAATCAAGAGTATTTACTTGTCTTCTATTAGTAGATAATAGAGATGCATATTTATTTGATAAGTCTGGTGTTGTCATGATTAAATCTGGATCTCAATATTTAGTTGCTTGAGTAACCATTGAGATTATTTGAGCTTCAGTTAGTACGGCAGAAGTTGAGTCAACATATGAATTTGCCCATGCATTTGTTGATCTAAGTTTTCATTGGAAAGAAGATCAAGCATTTTCAGTATTATTTGAAACTAGCATTCATAATCACATAATTTCTTCATATGCTGAAGTTCATGCAGTATAAACTCATTTAGTTACGATTAAATCATTATCAGCACTAGTGATAGATGTTGTAAATGTAACTGATGTATCTGAGTTAACTGTAGATACAACTACTGAATCAGCTGTTCAAGCTTCTATTTGAGCCTTAGTTCAAACTAATAAGTTCATCCCTGGGGCTAAATAAAATGTTGAATCTACTGTATGAGTAGCTGTAGCAGATCAAGCTCAGTTAATCAATGTTAATACTCATTGTCAGTTTCAAAACATTTGTCTATTAACCGATCTATCAAATGCTTTAGTTAACGAAGTTCAGAACTTAGTTAAAACATCGGCAAGAGATCAAGTTCATCCTTTAATTGCTTCAAGTGTAGCATCCCATAAGATATGAGAACCATAACCATATTTTGGAGCAACTTCCATTTGACCAAAAGAAGGTCATCCTGTTGGTATAGCACCATATGCTCATGTGAATCATACTCATGAGTGCATTCCTGTTTCTGCAGTTATGTAGATTTTATTATTGTTAAATGTCATTCATGCAGGATTCTTAGGGATTTTTGACATTAAAACATTTTTATCGAAAACTTGGTTCTGAATTGTAGGTAAAATTACCTTTTTCAGCAACTCTGTTAAAAGTTCAATAGTAAACATGTTTTTTATAATTAGGAAATATTATTATTTTCCAGATGCTTTTATAAAATTATTTATCTCATCAACAAATTCTTTTGATCATAATTTAAATTTTTTCTCATCTAATTTGAAATCTCATTTATTTCATGTATCCAAGTCAGTTGTTTTTGTTTTATTATGCTTTGCATAAAGCTCGGCTTGATATTTTAATTTATATAATTTCTCTGGATCTTGTGGAAAATAGTTTTCATCTTTTGCAAATTGTGTAAGTTCTGCTATGTCAAATTTAGGAAGTCAGTCAGATCAATCATACTTAGTGTTTAATTCAATAACTCTAGCTTTGATTCTCTCTATTTCTCAGTTATTTTTTTCATCTTCTAACTCTTTTAGTTTAGCTTTTGTTTTTTCTAACTGATATGCGAGATCTTCTTCTTTTTCATCCAATCTTGACATTTTAGTATCCATTCACAATTTTGTTAGATTTTCTTGTTCTTCTTTTTCATCATCTGTTAATCACTTTAATCTATTCGATTCTTTCTCTTTTTTATCTTTAATTTGTTTCAATTCATCTTCTAAATCTTTAACTTTACTATTCACTTCTGCAAATCTTTCATAAGGGACAGGTTTCTTTTCATTTTTTTTAGGTTCTTCCTTTTTGTCATCCTTAGGTTCTTCTTTTTTATCGATAACTGCAGGATCTTTCTTTTCTTCAGTATCAACTTTTTTTTCTGGATTTTTTGCATCTTCAAAATCTTTTATTCAATCTTGAATTTGTGAATACAAGTCTTTTCATTGAGTTGGTGATTCTCATCATACACCTGGTTCTTTTCCCATAGGTTAGTTTGGTTAAAATTTAAACATTTTTTTACAAGGTTAAGTCCTTGATATAGCTTTATAAGCTAATGTCCATGGGTAATCCTAACCAATTACCCATGGATATCAGTCTATAATTTGCTGTAAATATAATCTTTTGTTAATAAAATGTCAAATTATTTATAATAAATTTGATTTTTCTTTTTTTTTGTGTAAGCTTTTTTTATAGCTAAACGATTAAATTAAGTCGCATTAATTTAAGACAGTATTTTGGGGGTTCGTTTAGCGACTTAGCCCCCAAGGTACTGTTTTTAATTTTATATATATGGATATATTAAGAATTCCCACACATTATGCAATGCAAATTACATATATGAGTGAGATAGATAAATCATACATATTTGATACATTGATGAGATTGTCTATTTGAGAAGAAATAGATATAGAAAAATCAATGCGATGAGGGATAATTTTAAGTATTTGGACAGAGTCTGTACAGTTAGAAAACAAGGCTTTATCAAAAAAGTGAAAATCCCTTAAAATAGACATCGCACCTATGGGGCAACCAAATTTAAAAAATATTGCGACCAAATCAAATCAAATCAAGTCAAATCAAATCAAGTCAAATCAAATTATAACATCTAAAGATGTTACAAAAGATGAATCTTTCGGTAATGAAGAAATAAATGATATAATAAAAGCTATAAAAGATAATCATTGATTAGTTGATTGACCTATTCAAGAGCAAAGAAGATATTGAAAGCTTCTTAGGGATAAGATTAGTAAATTAGATAATTTTAATTGAGACTTTTATCACTTTATTGATTTTATTATAAAAAATAGTGATGAGTATCGAGTTTGAAAGACGACTAGTCCAAAGAAGATTTATTATAGTTTAGCTGAATTGATTGCAAATATAAAAACAAAAATTCCTAAAGATATTCCTAGATGTTAATTTATTATTTATTATTTATTATATGTGAGAAATAACAAAAAATGTAAGAAATTGGATAATGGTTTTATCTAATAATAAAGAGATTCATATAACAGATAGTCAAAAAGAAACTATTTCAGATTGGATAAAAAACAAAGAGCCATTTATTGAAATTTTTGATATTGATTCATGAGATTGTCTTTTTTCTTGAAAAACAATTTTAATTAAAGAGTTTAGAAAAAAAACAACTAATTATTCTCATCGGAAATATGTTTGCATGTATGGAGTTAGGCATCATCCTAATGAGGAGTGTAATTGTATTAAAAAGTTTTGAATATCTCATTATAAATTTTATAATCGGTTAACTTCTAGAAACTATAAATTTGAATATCCTAGTGAAATTCAACAAAAGTGGATTAATGAATTTTTATATAATAACCAAAAACCAAATTATGAACATCCATAAACTAAGAGGTCAAATAAAATGAAATGCAAAGTGTATTGATTGATGTTATCAGTGTTGTTGAGCTATAATTTTTGCTAAAGAGGAATTAAAAGAAATGAAAAAAGAATTACTTAGGAAATGATTAAAAGAGCCACCAAAATGAAAATGAGATTGATTTTGTGAGTATTTGGATAATAATTGAAAGTGTTCTGTTTATAATCAAAGACCTATGATTTGTAGGATCTTCTGACAAGTTGATACTAAGTTTTCTAAGTGTGAGTTTATTAAAAATGTTAAGTTAATAAAAGAGACTTACGATATGAAGATGTATGCTAAGGATGTTGCTATTCATGGTTTATTTAATGATTTTACTAAAAATATTTTACTTGATAAAATTAAACAGGATGAAAAAACTAATTAAAATATTCGTAGAATGATGAAAAATTAACTCTTACAGCGACTTTTATGATGGTCATTATATAATGTACCAAAATGATTGAAAGAACTCTACAAATCAAAAATTATGCTATTTTTGATGGCTTTGAAGATTATCGGTTTTACTACACACTCCATCTTGGAAATTAGATTTAGAATTTAGATCTAGGTTTTTGAGTACTAGAATTAGGAGTATTTTTACTAAAAAATCACTTAAGGTTGTTGATTCTATTTCTGATTTGTGAGTAAAAGAATTTAAGGAATTTATAGGTGATATTAGTAAATTTTTGGAATCTAAGTGAATAAGTGAGCCTTTTGAAAATCCAAAGGAATTAGAATTTCGGGATAAATTTATTTAATAATTTTTATATTTTATGGAAAAAATATTCGATGTTAAATTATCTATAGATAACCAATCGGAGTTATGTAAATTATTGTGATATCAAAATTTTACACCAAACGATTGAGTTTGCTATAGGTGTGGTTTTAATATATTTGAAGAGATCCAGAATTGAAATTTTAAAACATGAATTGATGTACATAGAGCTAGTTCTGAACATGTTACTGGATGTCCTCATTGTTGTAGGAGTTATTGTGATTAATTTGTACAGGTATGCAAGTGGTTCAAAGCAGACAGTCTGTAAAACTGTTACTTATAGTTTCGTGAGTTCGAATCTCACCCTGTACACCATTATTTTTTAACTTTTTTATTATGTGAAATGATATAACTGACAAGTGTGATGAATTAAGGGAAAAATTATTGGATATTGAAAAAGAAACTAGGTTATTTAGTACTTTTCTAAGATCTAAAAATCATGATATCACTTGAGATATTTGAGAGTGTATTGCTAATTCAATTTTATCTATTAGGCATATTGAGGATGCTAGGATGAGATTATGAAAGGTTATTCAATATTTATGAGATTGAGTAAGTAAGTTTGATAAATAATTATATAAAAAATAACCCTACTTAGTAGGGTTATTTTCTTGTTCCATTTGAACTTGTTTTGGTTTATTATTTTGTGGTATTAATGCATCGTGTTGCTGTACATGTTGCACAATATTTGGATATTTTTGTGCATTACTTCATAATTGAGACAATAATTGTGCATGTATTGCTAGGTGAATTTGATGGTTTTCTATTTCTTGTGCTGTTATTACTGCTCATTCTAGCATTTTTTTATTTTCTAACTCAGCTTGTGTTGATTCCATTCATTCTTCACTTCATTCAAATTTCATTTTTGCTTCTTCTTCAGCTTGATAATCATTTAATATTTGTTGAGTATTTCAAAGTTTATAAGCTTCTATAATTAATGCATCTGGAATTGCTACTCATAGTCATCTTAATTCTACTAAATCTTGTCTCATTTGTAGATCAGAAAATGCAGATCCTGGTACAATTTCAACTTCCATGGATCTTATTGCTTTTATTCTTATAACATTATCTCAAATTTCTTTTCATGTAGCTTCTTTTGTCATATCTGAAATTTCTGATCATACCACAGAAACTTCTTTTCATGATTCCAGAGTTATTTTTTTAAGATTATATTTTTTAGAAGCTAGATCTAATACTCTATATGCTAACTCTTCTAAAAATGTTTTTAAGTTATCTACAGGTTCTGAAACATTATTGCTATCTGAAGCTTGTAGTTGTGCTATTGCTACTCATGATATTGCTCATCAAGACAGTCTTCATGTACTTTCTGAGTGGATTCATCATATATCTTCCATATATCTCTCACTTTCATTTAAGTGGATATTAACTTCATTTGGTAGATTTCAAGTTTCTTGCACTACTGGTCTTCATCATGTATATTCTACGACTTGTCAGTTTCTTCATTTTATGATACTAAATTTACTTCATTTTTGTACAAGATATCTTCATTTTGCGAATTTATCAAGCCAATCAGCACGGTTTGAGTATCAGTCGTTTAGTGCTTTATTTAAGCTTATTAATGGTTCTATCCATGATGCAAAATATAGTAATCATTTATTTCTTTCTGGTAAGTATGCTATTAGGGGGAAATGATCATAATCTGTCATTTCATCCCTTATTATGTAATCTCATACTTTAGTCACTATTCTTATTTTTTTCTTAGAGTCAGAGTGTTTTATCGCATCTTCTTCTGGAGCTGATGTATTTCAAACTTCTTCTTTATTGTCTTTATTTTCTACTGTTTCCATTACATACATTTCTTTTAGTATTACTGATCAGTTTTTGTCTAGTGGAATCTGATAATTTGCTTCTAATATTTGGTTTTTTTGATCTGATTCTGCTTGTCTACTTTCTGCACATATTTTATCTAAATGCTCTTTAAATGGTCAGTTTTTATATATTTCACTATTTTTTATATCATCTAGTGATTTTCTTATTGTTCTTATCATATATTTTCACACAAAAACAGGTCATTCAAGTCTTCAGTCTGGAGAGGTATAAACATTGAAAGGATCTTCTATATAAATATCTATATCGTTTTTAACTGAGTCAAATCATATATAAGCCCATGCTAGTGTTTTTGTTAAGCTATGAGTTAATAAATCTTTAAATTTATCTTTTAAATGCTCTTCTTTGTATATATCTTGTAGTATTGCAGATGCTACTTGTATTTCATCATCTGAAACTTTCATTATTCTAGAACTTCTTGGATGCCATCTAGGATCATTTTTTAGGATCATATTTCTTACTCATCTTACTATTTTTCTGATTTTTCATATATAATATTCATTATCAGATTTTATAGGAAGATTTACCAATTGTCTTGATACTGTATCAAACATTACCCTATGATTTCATTCATAAAAACTTTCATTTACAAAACTTCTAATTTCCCACACATTTCTAAAATTTTTTGCATCTTTTAGGTATGTATCCATTAGATCCTTTATTGTAGAGTACTCTTGTTGTACTGTTGATTTTGCCATAATAAAAAATTAAGAAATAATATTTTCTTTTTTATTCATATCTGTATCTTCTTTGAAAATAACTCATTTATATATATCTTGTGGATCTATATCTAATTCAGATAATTCATTTCAATATAATTCTGAAACATCAATAAATCTGGGTTTTGGTTGAATTTCACTTAGTGGTCAGTTATTTTTTAGTTCTTCATACTCTGTTAAAGTGGAAGATTTTACTATTTTAGTTACTTCTTTTAATGTATGTACCATGTAGCAAATTACGGCTGTTTGTGATAAAAATATTATAACAAAGCCAAAAACTAATGTATTCATAATGTAGTGGTTAAGAATAAACTAATTATAATATATTTGATTTTATGTAAATTACAAGTAAAACATTTAATACATTTTAATATATTAGTTATGGAAAATTTTAAAGATATAGAATGATATAATTGATTATATAAAATTTCTAATTTATGAAATATATTCAGTTATATATCTAATAAAATATTAACCCCAAGAATAGACTCATTATGATATAAACAAATAACTTTATATAATAAGTGATTTAAAAAAGTTTTTAGAATACATAGAATTGTATGAAATCATTTTATTAAAAATTATTGATATAATTGTTTAAACCATAAAAATGGTATAAAAACAGATAATAGAGTAGAAAATTTAGAACGGTGTAGTAATTCTCATAATACAAAAGAGGCTTATAGATTGTGATTAAAAATTAATTGTAATATATGAAAATTTTGAAAACTACATCACAATAGTAAAAAAATAGTTCAATATACATTAAATTGATATATATTAGAAATATGGGATAGTTTTGCTGATATACAAAGAAATACATTATTAAATAAATGAAATATTAATCAATGTTGTAAATGAAAAAGAAACAAATGTTGATGATATATTTGGAAATATTATTAACAATAGTTTTCTATGCAATAACCATGTAATAAATTTTCTTGCTCTTGCAAATCTTTGTTTAGGTCTTTTTCTAGTTGTTTATCTCTTAGTTTAGTTGCACTCATTCATAATTCTGGTTTTTTTTCATCATCTTTTTCTGCAGGATTAGTTTCTGTTAATATTCAATGCCGAGATATCATTGCAGACATTAATAGATCATCATGGTTTGGAGATATGGCATTTGGACGATTATTTTTATCATAAATATATGTAATTATTTCTGCATATATTTCTTCAGTTATTTCAATTTCTTTTTTAAATATGGCTGATTTATATTCTCTAATTATTAGATCCTTTGATTTCATTGTTGTTTTAAATCAGTATCTCTGTACTGCTGTTTCTTCTCATTGAACTTTGTCACTTCTTCTCTCTAGTAACATATAAATAAACCATGGATATTTTTTGCATTCATTTATAAAGGCGATTCATACATTATTTTCTGGTAATAAACTAAACATATATCATTGTGAGAATATGGAATCTACTTTTTTTGCTAGTAATTCTTCGTTTATTTTTCATTTATAAGTGAATACTATTTCTCATTTTGTATTATATCATGTTATTGTTGAGAAATCTCATTTTATTCATCATTCTGCTATATCTATTCATGCCACAATTTTATCTCCTGCAGGTTTGAAATATTTTATTTCATCTGCTATTTTTATTGGTTGTACTATTTTGTAGTATGCTGAGGTGTCGAATACAGATGATCAAGAGGTTATGAAGGCTGATTCTATGGTTATTGGGTTCTCCTGGTTAAAGAAAGCTACTCAGTCTTCTCATAGAGCATTTGCATCGTATATTTTTTGTCTTCTCCAATTTAGTTGTTCTAGGGTTAGGTTATATGTTTCTTGGATCTGTTTTTCGTATTCATCGAGCATTAACACTTCTCATTCTCTTAGTTTTAATGTATTTCTACTTTCGATATACCATGGATAAAATAAAAGTTTATATGTTCATATTAAATTTTTTGCTTGCATACACATATTGTAGAATACATCTCATACTCAGTCTGCAGTTGATTCTATTGTTATTCTTGTCTCTCTGAAGTTATCCATAGCAAGTTTTAATTGGATCTGTTTTTCTTTTTCCATTGGTCAAAATTCTGATACATGCAGTCTTGTTGGGGTTTTTCATCTTACATCTAGTGCTATTTTTAGTCTGTTATTTAGTATTTTTCATGATGGGGTTTTATCGAAAGCTAATTCGTTTGCATTGTATGATGTAGGCTTTGGTAATAATGCTTTATATTTTTTTGGGATACTCTCATATGTAAATTTAGCTTTTTGGAAGAAGGTATCTAATAAATCTTGTCTATGAGTTATAAATATATTATATATATTCATTCATCAGAATAACACTTCATCTAGCATTATTATAATAAAAAGAGTAGATACTCATCATTGTCTATATTTTAGTATAGCATCTCTGTATCCACTTTTTTCAGCTAGTATTCTTGATTGTATAAAGTTTGGGTTAAATAGTATAGTTTGTCATGCTTCGTTTACGATATAATAAAGATTTCTTAATCTCCAATCAAAATCAGAAAAACATCTTATTATTTCTTCCTTTTTAAGTTGTTCTTGTTCTATTATTCAAGTCATAACTAATCTTTAAGTGATATTTTTACTTCTTTTACTTTATCGCTCATTATTTTTTCTATTCAGTAGTCTATTATTATATCTTCTAATTTTTGGTCTATTGTTAGAAATATTATTTTTCATATAAAAGCCATATTAAAAGCAAACATAATCATTGATTCTGTTATTTGTATAAATGGATCTTTAATAATTGGGTATAAAGTTAATAATACTAGTGATATTATAAATAATACTCATGTATTTATATTCATCAAATCAAATGGTAATTGTTTTATAGTTTTACTCATATTTTTAATGGTTATCAAATAAAGAAGCTACGAACGGAGGCAATGACTCTCATTTCATACATATTTTAGGATCTAGGTAGAAGTTGTATCATACTTTTTTTATAAATCAAGAGTCTTTTAGTTTTTTTCTTATTACTTTTATCATTCAGTCTGATATTCATATTTCTTTTAGGTATCAAAAATCCACTCTGTTTGAGTAATCCAGGGTATCAAAAAGCATAGTCATATATCACATATATGTTACTCATATTTTTTGTATTATATATTTTCTCTCAATATTTTTCATTTGATAATATTTTATAAAATTATTATTATTGTATTTTGAAAATGGATTTGATTCCTTGAATTCAAAAGCATCTGGATATGTATCATACAAATCTTTTACATATTCATTTTTTAGCTTTATTCTTTTCATACATAGATTTTATTTTAGTAGATTAAACTCTTTTTCTGTATAGACTTTTCTTCATGCAATACTAAAAGTCATCCAGGTTTCTCATTCTTTTAGCTCAACATATCCATAGTTTCGTCATCAGTAGTATCAGTCTATACAAGCATATCTTTTTCAGTTTTTTTCTGTTATATAATTACTCATGTTTTGTATAATAAATTTTTAAAATATCTAGTTGGTATAATTTTTCTTTGTATTTTATCATTTGATCTTCATATGTTTCGTTATCGCAATATTTTCCCCTGCTTAATAATGGTTTATATAGGTTATCAAATGGCAGATATCTAAGTGTTCAATTTATAACAATTTGCATACAATACAATCAATTTTTTTGTCTTTCTTTTACAATTTTTATCAATTTTTTTGGGTATCTATTTTTCTTTTCCCAATCTTTTTTATATTGTTTTTTTTGTTCTTCAGTTAGTATTTTTTTAGGTCATCATTTTAGTCTGTGTGTTTTTATCAAATAATGCCTAACCATTCTTTTAGCATACCATCTTATTTTATTTATTCTAAGTGTTCTTTGTCTATTTTTATTATGTATAGCTCTTTTTTTATCCCAACAACTAGTACATAATCAATTTCATTTGTGTTTAAATTTACAGGTTCAGCACTCTACACAATGCTCGTATTTATAACTCCATTTATACTTTTTTCATTGTTTAAATAAGGTTCATGTAGTACCGTATTTTTTCATAATTGGTTAGAATTATTTATCTAAAATACATTTTTTTATTTTTCATTTATCACTTCTAGTTTTTCTTTTAGGATATACATTTTCGAATAATTCTTTATCATATGGATCTAATCAAAACTTATTTATCCATGTATGAGTTCAATAAATAGTTCATGCTTTTTTTTGTGGAGTATCTTTGAGTAATTTATGTCTCATATATATTTTTGGCATAGTTTTTATTCTTAAATATTAAATTTTTATTTTTATCTAAAGTATTTTTCAAGTTCTTCGCTTGTAGGTTTTCTTAATTCACTTTCCTCATAATATCATCAAGTGGAGTCCCGATTATATTTAATTATATTTTTTGTGAATGGGGATCATTCTATTCTAATTTCAGTTATTTTTATGTAAGCATGTCATTTATCTAAATCGAATACTGCATAATCTCACACCTTGAATTTTGGTGAATCTTCTTTAACTTCTTCTATAAATCATATATTTAGCAGGTGTAATATAAATAAATGATTCTCATCTCACTCAAATTCATCTCAAGCTTTTCTAATAGATCATTCAACACAATAATAATTTTGTTTTATTTTATATTTTTTCATATTTTTATAAGGTTAGTATATAAGTACCTATCAGTTTATTTAAAATCATAGCAAAGTCAAATGATATTATACTAAATTATACTTTAGTGGTAACACAGTATACTAATAGAAGTATATGGTGTTTACTAATAGAGTCTATTGGTGTTAACTTTTGATTTCCGACTTTTGAGCTTTAACATCAACTAAAGTCGGTTTTCATTCTCTCTTTTCTTTTCTCCCTTACTTTTTTATCTATCCATGCTTTGTTTTTAGGTCATCCAAAAAAATTGATTTCCATTTTTTTTACCCTGGTACTTTTAAAATTATGTCAGTTTGTTTTAAAAAGTGGTCTAATTTTTATTTTTTATGTGTTTGTGATAAAATTACTATTTTTGTGTAAAGTTTAAAATAAGTGTGTTTTTGTGTGTTTTAGAGATATGTGGCTTTACAAATATATTTTTGTGTTTTAATAGGTTTTGTTTGAAAAATTTGATATAGGTTTTAGGGGGTAGCCTACCACCCCTTGGTTTGGGATTTTCCCTAAGGTTCGCAAGTTTCAGATTTGTAATTGTCGGCTCGTTTGTGTTTCTTTTGGCTTTGCATAGACGAATTGGTACACATAACTACTCTTATGTGATTAACTAAGTGGCTCTGCATTGCCACTCCCTTTTTGGTGTTTGGTGTTTTAGCTCTTTGTTTACTACTATACAACTGTTTATCGTTTAGTCTAGTGTTTTGTGTGGCATCTGGTGTTGGCTTGTTAGTCAACTTGTCTTGTTTATCGTGGCTCTGTTAAGCGATTGTGGTGTTTTGTGGTGTTTTCACTTACCCTTGTTCTTGGCTTCTGCTTGCTTACAAAAATTTTCTTGTTCTAATTGTTTGTACAACAATTTCCCCTTTCCCCCTCAATTCTATATTTTAACACACTATTTTCCCTAAGTCTATCACGGTTGGCTTTGGCTACACCTTTTGATTACCTTGACTTTTTTAACTTTTTCTTGTTTTCTTTTTGTTTGTGGGTACTATGTAGTTGTGTTTCGGCTGTTGTTCTTTTACATCTTAACTTTTGTTTTATGATTGATTTTTCTGCTTTCGTTGTGGTTCCTGCTACTGTTGTAGATGGAGTTCGTTACTCAGCTGTTTTAGTTGGGGGTTCTGAGTTTGGTGTTGCTACTTTGATTAAGGGGGCTTGTCCTGGTGTTTCTTTAGGTGAAGCTGTGGATATCGCTGAGTTTATTGTGGTTAATTCTGGTCATTCTGTTGATTGACTTAGGTGACTTAGTGGGTTTTATCGCAGGTACGACACGGCTGTTCGCCAGGCTTGGGTTAATTGCTTGGAATCGTTGTGTTCTCTGTAATTGACTGGTACTCATGCTTAGGCTCCTTGGGTGTATCACGGTTTGGTGGTACTCCTTGTGGAGCTTGGTTGAGGCATCGCTCTATTGGTTCTGTGGTGTTTGTGGGTGTGTGCTTCGCTATGGATTTTAGTTCTTTAATATTCTGCTTATGTTTAATACGGTTGCGACGATTAAGTCGTTGTGGTTATCTAAGTTCGAGGTACTTCATGAGGGGTCTACTTCGATCACTGGGTGCTATGTTGATGGTTACAATCATGGGTTGTTGATTAGGTCATCTATTGTGGGTGAGCCTTTGAAGTGGATGGTTATTGCTAACAATGGGGATTTATATGCTTGTTCTGTGGATGATGAAGGTCCTTGGTCTGATTATGCAAGTTAGGTTGCTTGGGTGTACGATTCTATCGTGCATCTGCTGGAGCTTAATTTAGTTCTTTAAAAATATATTTATGAAATACGAGGTTAGGTGTTCTTATTGTGATGCTCATTTGTTTTATGGGTATGCTGATACTGGTATTGATGCTAAGGTTATGGCTAATCCTTGTGAGTGCGACACTACTGTTCATATGGGTGTTGACACTTATGTTACTACTTTGTGAGGTACTACTATCCCTTGTGTAGCATAAAGACCTCAAACAGGTGGCAAAGAATTGGTCGTTTATTTCCTAATTTTCTATTTTTATGGCAAATGTGGGTGATACTGTTAAATTTAATGTATCTGGTGTGTTTTACGGAGTTGCTAAACTTACTGGGGTTCTGGAGGTTTATGATTCTACTTCTGATAGATACAATATCTATTCTGCTGAGCTTATTGGTTCTGGTGCATGAGATGAGTCTATGTGGACTGGTGGTTTATTGGGTGCTGAGATTATTTCTTAATTTTTACCTATGGAAGTATTTATAGTTGTAGTGTGAGTTTCGGCTTGTTTAACTATTTGGGTGGCATCGTTATAATTTTACTTCTGCTCATGACATTAGTCGTGGGTGGGGTGGAGAATTATATTATTATTTAATTTTTTACTTATGACAACTTTTTTTATATCGTTTTTGGATTCTGGTATAAATGAAAAACAGTCAGAGGATTCTACTGTTAATTCTGTTACTGCTACAGCTAAGCTTGAAGCTTTTAAAAGAAGAGAACCTGTTATCGTTTCTTTTTTAGAGAAGAATAAAATTAATTATCATTCGGTCATTACTGAGAGATGAAATGTTAGGTTTATTTAGTCTGCTACTACTACTCACACTTTGTGGGTGGTAGTATGGAGATTATATCTCTATTTTAGTTCTTTAACATATTTATTTATGAAAACATATACTATTAATGTTGATGTTTCGTGATCTTGATTGACTTGTAAAATCAGTTTAAGTCATATATCTCCAGATGTCATGGAGGATTCTACGATTGAGGATATTGTTTATTCTGGTCTTACTAGTATTTTTGCTCATAGGAGTGTGATAAAAACATCTGATGAGGCTACTAAATATTTTGTAGATATATACAAAAAGTGACACAGCTCATGTATTAGAGCTTATAATAATAAAGATTTGTCTTTTTTTGAAGGTATGGCTAAGATAGTTAATGACTTCAAATCTGTAGCTGAGTCACAATACAAGATAAAGGTTGATATTAGTTCTAAAATTATTTCTTAATTAATTATATATG
>SAAG01000118.1 GCA_010119095.1 Candidatus Altimarinota bacterium | reverse complement strand
CAACACCATACTCTTCTTTAGTATACTAAACATCCTCACTCCATCGACTCTGATTTTGCGTAAAAGTATAACAAATGAATTTTGATAGATACGTTAGGGGGAAATATTTCAATGAAAATAATCATTGATTTGAAAAGATATTTTTGGAAGGTTTAAAAATTAAATTTGGTGGCGGATTATTTAGCAGCTAAAAAATTATTTGAAACAAGTTGTGATTTCAACAATATTAATGCTTGTTACAATTTAGGTCTTATGTATATGGATGGTAGAGGTGTTAAAAAAGATATAAATAAAACTCTTGTTTTTTTTGAAAAAGCATGCGAAGGTGGCTTGGCAAATGCTTGTTTTAATCTTGGTGTTATTTATGAAAATGACACATCGGTAAAAGCAACCAACAAAGCATTGTATTTTTTCAATAAGGGATGTACCCTCAACGATAAAGAATGTTGTTTGAGATATGGCAAACTGAAGATAGCCAATTAAATTTATAGGACAAAACGTTCAGCTTCCTTAATTTTATGTAAATCTATTTTAGTTTGGTATTCAACAGATTTTTTTGTTTCCATTATTTTAAATTTTTCATCAATTTCAATGATGTCTTCAACCCACATTCCATTTATAAATAGATAAGGTTCAAAAAATGTCCATTCACTATCACCAAACTCTTTAGTTTCTTCATTGAAAGTGATATTAAAAACTTCATTCTCATTTATAAAAACTTTAAAACCATAATTATAACCATCATCAAACACGCCTGAACCTGATATTTCTCGATTACCTAATTCAAAAGTAAATGCTTTCAAATTATAAATGAATTTTATTATCTTGATATTTTTTTGTGTCTCAATGATATCAGTTGCATCTATTTCGTATAAAGCCGTAGGTTTGTATCTTATTTTAAGAAAAATATTCAGTAATGACTGATCTAGACCACTTTGCTTAACAAAATATTTTGCTTCATTAATTTTTTTAAGAGCATCTGCTTTTTGTTGTTTAATAACAAAGTCAGGATTTGACACCATTTCTTGATTGATCGCTTCACGTAGTATTTTTGAATCTTCCCTATATTGATTTATTATTTTTAACAGCTGATCATTATGATTTATTTTTGCTTCTATTATTTTTACAGATTTACTTTCATGTGTAGTACTATCATTTAATAACTTTTTAACAATTGTTAGAATATTCATTTACTCTCCTTTATTTAACGTTTAAGTAGGATTTGGAACTTTCTCTAAGCTTCAAAACAATTCACATTTTGCTAATTTCAATAGTTGAAAGTTATTTGTTTTATACAATCAACTAGTTTTTCTATGTTTATTTTATTTTTATTGTAAATACTGTGAGTGACATCATTTTTGAAAGAATGACCCAAAAGATATTTTTTCGTTTTTTCCTCACCATTTGTATTTAATTCAATCTCCTGAGAGAAGTTTTTTCTAAAACTATGGAAAGACTTATTGCTATCATTTATTATCTTTCGTAATCTTCTATTCACCAACTTACCAACATTTTTAGGTTCTTCTTTTTTTGAAAAATCAAAAAATAAATAATCACTTGGGTTGTGCTTTTTTTGATATTCTATTAAATCTAAAATATTTTTATGAATAGGAATTACTCTTGTATGTTTCTTATGACTTGTATCTTCTAGCGTGATGTGTATTAAATTATCTTTTATATCGTCCTTCTTAATAGATAAAATTTCTTGAATTCGTAACCCTGCGTAAAGAGCAAATTTACACATATTAAAATATTTTTTTTCCATTCCACTACTAAAAATTTTGTCTAAATCTTCTTGTGAATATTCGACCTTTTCCGACTCTTCTTCTGCTAGCGATTTGATATTGTTTAGTGGGTTGTCTGTTAACAATTCTTCATAGATTAAATAGTCAAAAAACTTATTGTAATTACTCATGTGATTGTTAATTGTTTTACTGTTTAACGTATCAAAATTTTCTACTTTTTTCATTTTTAGGACTTCATTAAAACTTTTTGTATGATACTTTTCATATTTGAAAAAATTCGAAGGAAGTTCTTGTAATTTTTTTTGAACATCTTTAAAGAATGAAAAATTAAAAATAGTATTTTTGTCTGTGAAATATTTTAAATACAAAAGTGAAGACTTATAAGATTTTAGCGAACTGTATGAAATCTTGTCAAAATTCTTTTTATATTCCATAAACTCATTATAGTATTTATCAAGATTGACAAAAATATCATTATTGCGATTTGTTGTTTCTTTGAGAGTATTGTTTTGTAGCATATCTATTTTGTCTAATAATTTTTTTTCTAATTTTTTAAAGTCACTTTGTTTAATGATTTTTTTGTTTTTACAGTAGTTTAAAATATCTTTAACATAAGTCATATACGTGTTAATTGTTATATCATCCAAGCCTTCATTTTTCAAATGAATTTTAAAATCTTCTAGCTCTTCGCCTTCAATATATACAACGCTTTTCGTGTCAAAAAAACTTTGTAATTTAGTAAATATAATTCCATAGTGTCTGAAGTTTTCATTTGATTTTTCTTTGATTTCGTCTAAGTAATTAAAGAAATGGGGTTCAAGTTCGAAAAAGTCTGGATAGTATGAAGTATTTGTGTCTTTTACTTGCCCCATCAGTGGTTGTATTGCTTGAATATATTTTAACAATTCCTCTTCTGTATCGTATTCTAACTCGAGTTTAATACCATCTTTTTCAATTTTAAACATGTTGTAATCTTCCATTTTCTTCAAAATTTTATCTCTCAATATTCTACTGTGTTTTAAATTATTAGTATGTAAAGAAATTTTGAAAGGTTTGTTGTTGATTCGTTTTGAAAAATAATAAATATTTTTTCTTTTATACAGATATTTATTATCGGAAGTTGGACAAGTTGGATAAAATGTTGGACACTCATAATTTAGAAAATTTTGTAGTTGTCCAAACGTCGATTCTATGGTGGTTTTAGAGGTTTCTGGCGGACAGAGAGGGATTTGAACCCTCGGTCAGGTCACCCCGACGCACCCTTAGCAGGGGTGTGGTTTCAGCCACTCACCCATCTGTCCAAGTAAAAA
>SAAG01000117.1 GCA_010119095.1 Candidatus Altimarinota bacterium | reverse complement strand
TTAAATAATAAAGGTTTTAGCGAGATAAAAAAATCTCTCCCTTTTTTCAGGTGGAGAGATTATATACAAAATAATTTAAATGTAAAATTTTTTTTGATTATCTATTTTTTTATTATATTTTATGACTTAAAGTATAAAAAAGTGTGCTGTAAAATCTATATATCTCAGTTTATTTTAAAATATTTATTTCTACATTTTAACAGTTTTTTTGCATTTTATTAAATTAATTAATAATTAATTTAATAAAAATCTATTTTCAGTCTATTTAAAGGTAATATTTAGTTTAAATTAGCACAATTTTTTGAGTTTTAGCCCCTTTCTTTTGAAATTAATATAGGGTTTTCTAATTCTTTAAAACTAAATATATATATCATATAGTTTAAATATTTATGAATAATTTATTATGACTAAGACTCTTATTTTTTTTAAACAGATATAATTCAACTATATTATTATTTTTTCTTATAAGATATTATATATACTGCCAATGCACTAATAAAAAACAATACTAGATTTCTTCATACAGTATATATTATTTGAGTTCTATCAAAATCTTCCTGTGACATATTGTTTGGCAATCAAGTGACTTCACTCATTAAAATAATAAATACTTGATAAAAAGTAACTAATAAAAATATAACAAATATTAAACTTATTATAATATATATTTTTTTCATTTTTTATTTAATTATTAATAAAATTATTCTATATTTAAATTTACTTTCTGATATGTCTTATCATTAATAAAATTATAAATTGGATCTGTAAGAATATTATCTAAACTTTTATGATGTACCTCGATTCAATTATATTCATTTAATTTTATATTCAGATAGTTAGTTACATCATTATTTTTATCTAAGTCAATTCTTTGTCAATCTAGTAAATCATTTGTTTGATAATAATTTATTGCTGTAGTTACATTACTATTTATTGTACTATCTTCATAAACAGATTTTATATCCATTGTTACTAATAAATCAACATTTATGTTCTTATCATTCAATAAATTAGATAATACTACTGAATTATCTCATCATAAACTATGTCATACAATTATTAGTTTATTATAATTATTCTGATTTGCTAGTATATAACTTAGGGCAGGATCTATTCATGTTTTACTACTAAAATCTCCATAATATAATTTAGTGTCATAATTGTTATTTCAATCAAATTTATTTATTAAATCAGCTACTCAATTATCAACATATTTTCAATCTGGAACTTCTCAAGTTGAACGGACTGTATCCATTCATCAAAACATATTCATTCCCACATAATCATAGTGTCTTCATGTAAACCCAATTATTAAAGTTTTTTCCATTCAAAACACATCCACAAACATCACCGGATTATTCCCAACATAAGTATACAAATTCACATCATCTGCAATATCTATTGGATCTCTACTGATAAATCTACCTAGTTGTGGGTTGTAGTATCTGGCTCTGTTGTAGTATAGTTTTAATTCTTTTTCGTATTCTCTACCTGTGTAAAGTCTAGTATTTCAGATTAGGCTTGGTTTTAGGTTTGAGATCGTTACTGTTTCTCAGCTTTGTGTTTTTGTGTATGGTGTTCCGTAGGCATCATATAGATACTGTTCTATTGTTGTTCAGTCTTTGTCTGTTATCTTTGTTATTGATCCTTTTTCATCTTTTTCGTAGTAGTAGATGTTTGTTTCTGTGTATTCTTCCCTTATAGTTCTTATCTTTGTTACTCACTTGTTGTTTACATACTCTTCTGTAATTTTTCTTGTCTTGTAGTCTATGTTTTCCATTGTGAGTACATCATCTGTTTGGTTGGAGTATACATAGTTTTTTTGGTTTTTCAACTTATACCCCAGGGTACCTTCTCTTCCTTCGGAATTCACCTTGTCTGCTTTTGTGTAGTATTCTTCTTGTATTAGGTTTTGGTTTGAGTAGTAATACTTTGTATATGTTAAGTTATTGTTTATTACTTATATTACATTATAGAATAGTTGTATTCAACTAATCAAGAATAATATCAAATAAGTAATAATAATATACATATTATATCTATTACTACAATATTAAGTAAATATATATTTTTTATATCACTCTTATTTTTTTTATAAAATACACTTCTTATGTAAAAAAATAAAAATGGTAAACAAATAAATACAAATAAAAATTCTAATCCCCATATTAATATAACTTTAAAGTCAGTAAAATACGAATAAATATATTTTGTAAATTCATTATAAGATAAAGAAAAAAATGAATAAATAATTATATCAAACAAAAATATTATTAGTGTTTGCATTAGCCACCATAAAAAGAAAAAATATATAAAGTCACTAATTATTTGTTTTTTAGTTAATTTGTTATTTTGAATATATTGAAATAATTCAAAAAAAGATATAAAAATAAGGATTATTAATAACATCATATTTAAAATTTAATTAATAAGATTTAGTGATGGATAAAAAGTTTTCCATTCTCAAATAAGTCAGATTGTTGGTTCTCATATATCGGTATACATTCATTTAATAACTAAATCTCCATGATAAATTATATTATCAAATGAATATTCAAAATCTTCTTTATCATATACAGCTACATTAACAGTTGGAGCATTAACATTAACTCATAAAGTGTTACTTAAATTTTGAGCAATACTATTATTTCATTTTCATGTTTGACATGATAATAACATTATCGATGGATTATCATTAGAATCAACTTTTATAGAATTTAATTCTGATACATTATCAATAGTTATATCTCCAGTAGTATATTGAGTTCAATGTGCCATATATGTAATACTTTTAATATTTCATAAGTATTTTTTTACAGCATTATTGAATTGTTCAGGTGTCATAACATTTCATATTAATTCTATATTTTCCAACATTACTCATTCTTTCATTAATTTTTCTATTTGATATTTAACTGTATTATCAAACATTGCAACTTCTTTAGGATCATTTGGGTTATTTGGATTTCCCATAATTATCAACTCTTTCTCCAATCCCATCCTATCCACAAACATCACTGGATTATTCCCAACATAAGTATACAAATTAACATCATCAGATATATCAATTGGATCTCTACTTAGAAATCTACCA
>SAAG01000116.1 GCA_010119095.1 Candidatus Altimarinota bacterium | reverse complement strand
TTGAAATTGTCTTTATTCTCAAAAGGATAATGTTTAGATGCATAAGGCATAGAACCCGACTCAAACCAACAATCTAGTACTTCTGGGATTCTTTTTAATTTATTTCATGTCTCTGGATTTTTCACAAAAATCTCATCTACAAAATGTTTGTGTAAATCAACTTCTTTCCCTGTTTCAGTATAATAATATTTATTATCTTTTTTTTCTACCTGCCCAAATTCTTTGTTTCACTCATACAATTCTTCAATACTTCCTATACAAACTTCTTCTTTTTTGTCTTCACTTTGCCAGATTGGTAGAGCTGATCCCCAATATCTATTCCTACTGATATTCCAATCACGAGCTTGTTCAAGCCATTTACCAAATCTACCATGTTTGATAGCATCTGGTGTCCAGTTTGATTTTAGATTATTTGCAACCATCTTGTCTCTAATCTTCTCAACTGCTACATACCAAGCAGAGATTCCTCTATAGATTAAAGGAGTATCACATCTCCAACAATGAGGATATGAATGCACTATTGTACCGATATGTAGAGATAGTTTTTTCTCTTTAAGTTCTGCAATTACATCTTCATTGAAATCAAATACAAATTTACCATTATTATCAAGTAAATTATATGTCTTCCCTGAATTATCTATATGAGCAACAAATCATAAATCTTCTTTTTCTCAGATTATAAAGTCGTCTTCTCAATAAGCAGGAGCTATATGAACTATTCAAGTTCAAGTATCAGTAGTTACATGATGCCCTATTCTAACAGTCCAAGCATTGTTTCCTAACTTGATATTTGTTCCTAAATCTGCATTCATCTCATTTAGTTGTATGTCAAAATCAGAAAAAATAGGTTCATACTTGATTCAAACTAAGCATTCTCATTTATATTCTCTAAGGATAATATAGCTTTCTGTTTCGGGCTCTAACCCCGGGGTTTTGTTTTTAACCCCGGGGTTGAAATAATCTTTTACCTTTTCTTTTGCCAAAATATAAGTATCTCAATTTGTCTTATCAAGTAATTCCACATAATCTATATCTGCTCAAACTGCAAGTCCAAGATTAGCATAAAGTGTCCATGGAGTAGTAGTCCAAGCCAAGATATATTTGTTTCAAGTTGTATGATAACATTGTGTTAATTTTTCTCATTTAACTTGTTTAAAAACATTGTAAGAATGAACTTCAAAGTTTTCTTCAACCAACAATTCATCATTTATATCATAAAATTTCCAATGTTCATATTTATCTTCTTCTGGATTTTTTACGAGTGATTCATCTTCTAATAACATCTCAAAAACATGCTCTTTCCAATTATGTCAATTGCTAAAACTAGTATTGCAAGAATACAATTTTTCTTCATTCAATTCTAATCAAGTTTCTTCCAATAATTCTCTTTTTATACAATTTAATGGAGTTTCACAATTTTCTGTTTTTCATCATGGAAAACTTAATAATCAATTTGATTTCTTTTTTCAAAGCAATATTTGTCATTTAGTATTTTTTACTACAATTCAAGTTGAATCCCTATAACATACTTCTTGTTTTCAATTATCTACTTTAAACTTAACAGTTACAGTTTTTGATTGTTTATCTTTATACCCCTGATTTACTTCAAAATTTGAAAGTGGAGTCGTACAACGAGGACAATAAGGCACAACTCTATTTCCTTCATAGATTAATCATTTATCATAAATACTCTTAAATACCCACCAAACAGACTCCATAAACGAAGCATCCATAGTCTTGTAATCATTCTCCATATCAACCCATCTACCCATTCTCTCAACAGTTTTTTTCCACTCATCAACATAACCAAACACATTGGCTCTACACTCCTCATTGAATTCAAAAACTCCAATTTTATTTTCTATATCATCTCTCCCACTTATTCACATCTTCTTCTCAACTATATTTTCAATCGGCAGTCAGTGACAATCCCACCCAAATACTCTATCAACTCTCTTTCCAAGCATAGTCTGGTATCTAGGTATCACATCCTTAATAGTTCCAGCCAATATATGACCATAATGCGGAGTCCCAGTAGCAAACGGCGGACCATCATAAAAATTAAACTCCTCACTCTCTCTTCTCGTCTCAATAGACTTCTTAAATATATCATTCTCTCTCCAAAACTTCATCACTTCTTCCTCCAACTTAGGAAAGCTCTGTTTTCAATTTACTTTTGGGAACATAGGGTTTTAGGGTTATGGGGTAAATAGGGGGTTATTTTTTAATACATGTTACATTTTGTTATATCTTCTAATGTACGATCTTCTGGGATAACTCATAAATCCAAACAATATTTTTGATTTATTAAGCTATGTTCATGTTTATATTTTTGTTCTTGTAATAAATATAATCATTCAAATAAAATTAATGACAAAATTAATAATAAAAATAATATTATTATATAATCTTTTATGTTTAATTTCATATTTTTTAAATTAATAAATAAAATTATGTATTAATTGTTCTATATTGTCATTCTGAACTTGTTTCAGAATCATCAAAACAGTCCATCCTTATTTTCTGTAGCCAATGCTAACAATCTTTTCTATGATTCCGGAACAAGTCCGGAATAACAACCTGCACCGATTTTAATCCAAAGATAAATCTAACCAATCAGGATTTTCTTTTTCAATCAAATTCACTTTCCATTCTCTTTTATAATTTTTAATTGTTTTCTCAGCTCAAATAGCTTCTTTTACATCATAAAATTTTTCAAAATATACTAATTTATTACATCCATATTTTTCTGTAAATCATTTCAAAACTTTATTTTTATGTTCAAATACTCTCTTTACTAAATTATTTGTAACTCAAATATATATGGTCTTTGAGTCGCTAGCCATTATATAAACAAAGTATTCTTTCATAAGGTATTAATTATTTTTATGATTCTGAAACAAGTTCAGAATGACAGTCTGCATTTCACGACATGTATCATCCGGGATTCTTAAGGGTGCAACTTCGCCGTAAAACGACACACTAAACATCCTAGTATCACTGCGAAGATTTGCAACCCTTTCCCGAGCTCGGGATTGATTACTTTTTGTGTAAAAAGTAAAACTAAATTGTTGTTCTATATTGTAATTAAAATG
>SAAG01000021.1 GCA_010119095.1 Candidatus Altimarinota bacterium | reverse complement strand
TTTATTATCAATTCAACATCTCCTCTATATCTTCCCTAATTTGGCTGACTAATTCTAAATCTCTTAAGTCAGCTATTTTTAAATCTGGTAATCAGCTTTGTCTTACTCAGTATACTTCTCAAGGACCTCTAAGTTCTAGATCTATTTCAGCTAATTCAAATCAGTTATTAGTTCTTTCCATTGCTTTAAGTCTGTCAGTGTAATTTCATTTACTTGGAAATAGATAACAATATGATTGGTATTGTCCCCTACCAACTCTTCATCTGAATTGGTGTAATTGTGACAAACCAAATCTTTCAGCTCATTCTATGCACATTATTGTTGCATTTGGTATATTTACTCATACTTCTACTACAGAAGTACTTGAAAGTATAGATATATTATTATCGCTGAATTCTTTCATAATTGATTCTTTTTCCTTTGGTTTCATTTTACCGTGAAGTAATCATACTTTGTAAGGCTCATAAATAGCTTGTAGAGTTTCATAAGTTGATATAGCATTTGCTAGGTCTATTTTTTCTGATTCCTCGACTAGTGGTGATATCCAAAATACCTGTCTTCAAGCTTCTATCTGAGTCCTTACAAATAATTCAATTTGTTGTCTTTCTTCATCGGTTTTTGCAACTTTTGTATGTATTAACTTCCTTCAAGCTGGATACTCTTTGATAACTGATAAATCTTGATCTCAGTATAAAGTTAGGGCTAGAGTTCTTGGGATTGGAGTAGCAGTCATATTGAGTACATGAGGACAAAGTCATGATATATTGAGTATTCATGACTCAAGTGTATCTCTTTGTTTAACTCAGAATCTATGTTGTTCATCAACTAAAACAAAACCTAGATTTTTAAAATATACATCTTCTTGTATAAGAGCATGAGTTCAAATAATGACATCTATATTACCTGTTTTTAATAACTGTTTTGTAGACTCTTTTTCTTTTGAAGTTGTACTTCAAACTAGTAAACTCGATGACAATTTGTATAATGATAATAATTCTTGTATTGACTCAAAGTGTTGTCTAGCAAGGATTTCTGTAGGAGCCATAAAGGCAACTTGGATAGTATGATTACTCTCTATTATAGCATGAATTGCAACTATTAAAGCAATTACTGTTTTACCAGTTCATACATCTCACTCTAAAAGTCTCTGCATAGAGTGGTCTTTTTCCATATCTTTTAAAACCTGAAAAAGTGATACTTTTTGTCAGTTTGTTAGAGAAAATGGTAGTTTAGAAAGAATCTCTTTTATTAGTTCGGGGTTCAGTATGATTGATAAACTCTTCCCTTTTGTTTCTTTGAATGATTCATACTTTTTTGATAGTGATTTAAAATTGATTTCAAAAAGTTCTTCATAAGCAAGTCTGTATTTAGCAATCTCAATATCTTGCTTAGTTTTCGGGAAATGAAGTTTTTTTAATGCTTCTTTTTTTTCTAAAAATTTGTATTTATTTATTATACTCTCAGGTAGAGTTTCTTCTATATTATCAAAGAAATTTTCTAAAAGTGGCATCTTTGATGCTATCCAACTTCAGGGAATATAATTAGTATCTGGGTAGATTGGTACTATTGATCACTCTACTTTTGTAAGATCAGTTTCTATATCTGGAGACATAAAACTTACTTTTCAATACTCATACTTTACTTTACCACTTACAAGTACTTTTTTTCATTTTGATGCTAGTACATTTCAAGGAAAGTATTTTTTATTGAACCATACAGCTTCTGCTAGAAATCATGTTTTATCTTCTAGTATAGCTTTTGTAAGTGTTTTACCACTTCAAGTTCTAGTTGTGTCTAGTGAAATGAGAGTGACTAAAATTGTATTTTTTTCTTTTAGATTTAAGTATGAAAATGTATCTAGTACATTGGTTCTGTCTTCATAATCTCTAGGATATAGAAAAATCAGATCATAAACCTTTGTAATTCATACTTTTTCAAGTGCTTTTATATAGTTATCTGTAGTATGTAAAAGGGTTTTTGTTAATAGCATAATTATATTTTAAGAATTCAAACCATTAAGAAGATAAAGTATAAATTAATCTATACTCATTTTATATTTATTTTAGTAAAGTTCAACTTTTACTTTTAAAAAATATAAATATACTTATTAAAATTATAATTAATATTAACAATGAAAAATGAGTATACTTATTATCTGATTTGGAGTTTTATTACTTATGTTATGAGTTATCGTTTATGTAGCAATTTCAAAATATAGTTTAATATGAAATTTAATTGTAACTTCAAAAGATTTTTTAAATAATTGATTTCTTGATTCTAAATTTACTTGTGATTGATTAAATCTAATTCCTGAGATTGAAATAAAAAACTTACCAGTTAATACAAAAAGCTTAGCAATAATTATTGAAGATCCAGATGCTCCAAAATCTACTTGGGTACATTTTATAGCTTGGAATATAAAAATAGAATCTATAAAAGATGTAATTTTGTTTAAAGATAATATTGAAGAAATAAATTGATTAATTAGATGAATAAATAGTGCTAATGAGTTATCTTGGCATGGTCCATGTCCTCCAAAATGACATTGAGTTCATATATATTATTTTAAAGTATATGCATTAAATAAAGAAAAAATAAATTTAAAAGAATGATCAAATAAGGAGGATTTTCTTGAAGAAATAAAGTGAATAGACTTATCTTATTGAGAGTTAATTTGAAAATATAAGAGAGATTAAAAAAATCGTATAGTAATAAAACAAAAAAACATCAATGATTATTGATGTTTTTTTATTTTATTTTTTCATTTTTCAAGCATGTATCATTTTCCTATTATTGTTCTTAATTCAAAATTGTCTCATAATTTTTTTCTGAGTTTGGATACAGTTGCATTAATAGTATTATCACTAATTAAAGCCAAATCTCATACTCACCATATTTTTTTAATTAACATCTCTTTTGAAACAAGTTTTCATTTATTTTGAAGAAAAAATTCAAGTATCTGGTTTTATTTTTTAGGAAGCCGAATATCTTCTCATTTTAGTAATACTTTTTTTGTTGTTAAATTATATACTATATCTTTGTCTTTAATTTCATTTGTTGCTTCAATTTTGTTGTGTCTTCTAATTAAGCTTCTGATTCTAGCAAGAAGTTCTGCAGGTGGTACTGGTTTAGAAATATAATCATCTGCTGAAATATCTAATCAATATACTTTATTTTCAGTATCATTGAATCATGACATAATTATTATAGGAGTATACTCTTTATTAACATTTCTTATGTGTTTTATCACATTGAATCATGTATCGTCTGATAGCTTTATATCTACAATATATAAATCTGTATCAAATTTTCCATTTGTTTGATAAAAAGTTTTTGCATCATTATATACTTTTGTAGTATACATATTTTTATCAAGTTTTTTAGAGATTTTTGATGCGAATATAACATCATCTTCAATAATAACAATATGCATCTTTAGTATGTTAATTATTTAAAATGTAACAGTTTTGTAACTAATTTGCATTATACACAAAATATCTAAAAATAACAAATTTTTTTTATATGAGGCTAGAAACATATCAAGAAGAAAGAAAAATATGTGAGCAAGATTTATTAAAAATTCATGAAATTGAGCAAGATATGTGGGCAGAGTGAATATGAGAATATTTAAAATGCGACTGATGTTGAGAAATATTCTCTAAGAAAGATATTTATTGAAATTTGCCTTAAAACATTTATATGGAAACTGTTACTAAGTTAGAAAAAATTTCATGAATAAATATAACTGATTGTAATAATTGTTGAAATGAATTGACTCATATATGGTGAAAAGATTATATTGATGATATACATGAAAGATACAGTGATAATGAATCATTTTTAACAATAATTAGGAATCAAGTTTGAGAAATTTATGCTGAAAATTCTCAAGAATTAGGTTGAGCTAAATTTGTAATAATACTCTCAAAAAAAAATAATACTAAATTATTGTCAAAATTACCAAAAAATCTCTATTTAATGTAAAATAGTAATTATTAACATTAAATAGAGATTTTTTATGAATATTTTAATTATCGAAGACGATTTATTGTTGTGACATAATATAAAAAAAGTTTTTGATAAAAATATAATTACTAATAATATCAAAATAATTAACTCTTATAAATGATTTATACATGAATTAGAATTGGTAGAAGCTTATGATATAATTGTAATTGATATTATTTTAGAATATTGTGAAGATAAAACTTGAATTGACTTAATAAATATTATAAGAAAAAAAAGTAATAAAATTCCTATACTTGTTATTAGTTGATTTTCATGATTTGATTGGATGCAGAAAGCATTTGAAGTATGAGCAAGTGATTATATGATAAAACCATTTAGATTAAGAGAATTTGAAATCAGATTATTAAGATGGTTTAAAATATATTTACATTCTCTTAACTTTACTCCAGAAGATAGACTATATTATAAGGAGATATCATATTCTATAAAGGAAAACGAATTTTATTTTTGAGATAAAAAAATAACTTTAACAAAAAAAAGTAAGTATGTACTTTTAATTTTTTTGTCACAACCCGAGACTTTAATTAAAGAAGATTTTCTTGCAAATAAAATATGGTGTGATAATGATGATTTTAAGGATAGAAATATAAGGATTATAATACTTAGATTGAAAGATTCACTAAGAAAATTTGGGATTGCTGAACGGATTGAGAATATAAGAGGTGAATGATATCTAATGAGAAGTAATTTTTAAAACTACAGATTCAATATTACTATATTCTCTTAAACAATTATTTATAAGAGGGTTTATTACATTTTTTGTAGATGTTTCAATTACATATTGTAAGATATTTTTAACATTTTCTATAACTTCATTTAATTAAAATATTAAATAATAAAATTAAATATGTAGCTATTATACACAACCCATATTAACCCAACATTAAAAAAAGTAAGATTTTTTAAAAATCGCTTGACAGAAATATATTAATGTTTTGTAATTATTTTAAAAAATATTTTGAATTATCAATTTATTGTATATTATATCAATAGTTTAATATATAATTCTGCTAAATTATGCTTAAACAAATTTTTAAAGAAAATGGTTTTACATTAAATAGAGAAGTACTAAAAAAATTTGATTTGTTTTTAAGTATATTTAAAGAAAAAAATAATGATATCAACTTATCAAGTATAAAAGACGATAACTCAATAATTGAAAAACATTTTGTTGACAGCTTAATGTTGACTAAATTTATAGAGTTAAAATGAGAAGTTGCTGATATTGGTACTGGATGATGATTTCCATTATTACCTTTAGCTATCTATAGTAATTATCAATTGAAAGATAGTTGAATAATGTATTATGGTATTGATTCAGTAGAAAAAAAACTTAAAGTTGTTGATGGATTTGCTAGTGATCTTTGAATTTCAAATTTAGAAACTATACATACTAGGATTGAAGATCTATGACAAGATAAAGATAATAGAGATAGTTTTGATTTTGTTGTTTCAAGAGCTACAGCATACTTCCCTACTTTATTAGAATATGCTATCCCACTACTTAAGGTTTGATGAATTTTTATTGCATATAAAATGGATAATGATAATGAGTTAATTGATTGATGAAGAGCTTTGATTTCACTTAAAGCAGAAATAATATATGTAAAAAGATATGTTTTAGATTGACAAAAAAGATGTCTAGTTTTTGTAAGAAAAAACGAAAAGACTCCCAAGATTTATCCAAGGAGTCCTCAAATGATTGCTAGAAAACCATTATAATTATTCTACTGTCACACTTTTTGCTAAGTTTTGTGGTTTATCAACATCTTTTCATAGAGTTGTTGCTGTATGA
Source organism: Candidatus Altimarinota bacterium (assembly GCA_010119095.1). Taxonomy (GTDB): domain Bacteria; phylum Patescibacteriota; class Gracilibacteria; order BD1-5; family UBA6164; genus Altimarinus. Next base: position 9,976 of record SAAG01000021.1, on the reverse strand, counting down.
AGTGCAAATAACCACATAGGTATCATACATACAAAAGGAGTAAGAATTTTTTCTACTTCTGGAACTTCTATAACATCATCGTATAAATCAGAGTCATGTTCCCCTCTTGTTATTATTCATAGTACTTTTCAGTTTCTAGCTCTTACTTCTTTTATATTTGAATTAGTTTTTTCTTGGAATACTCATTTTAGATTTAGAAAAACACACAAGAAATCCTTATTAACTAGAGCAAGTGGTCAATGTTTCATTTCTCAACTAGAGTAAGCTTCAGAATGGATATAACTTAATTCTTTCAACTTTAAGCTTCCTTCCATAGCTGGTCAATAAAGATAATTTCTTCCTAAATAAAATAAGCTTTTTGTATCAGAATATTTTTTTGCTAAATCTTCTATCCGTTTTGTGTTTTTTAATTGTGATTCAAATATAGATTTAAGTTTTCACAATTCTCAAACTAATTCTTTTCATTTTGAATATTGCAAATTTCTCTTTAGTCACATACTTATTGCCATTAAAACCAATACTCATAGTTGTCAGATAATATTTTTTGTTGAAGCAACTCAGATTTCTGATCATGCATGAGAAAATAATCCCATATCACACATTCTTGCTATAGTACTTCAAACTACATTAACTATTCAAAAAGTTAAACATCATTTTGTTTTTACCATTTTTAAACATTCTCTAACATCAGCAGTTTCTCATGATTGAGACATAAAAATGTAAAGAGTCTTGTTGTCAGGAATAAAAGTATCATATAAAAATTCATTACTTATTCTTGCTTCAGCAGGTATTCAAGCTATTTCTTTAAACCAGTAAGTTCATGTATATCATGCAAAATAACTTGACCCAGAAGCAATTATCTCGATTCTTTCGATTTCATGCTCGTTTAGTTCTTGTAAAGTCTCATTATGAATAGTTTTTGTATCAAAATTAATTCTTCATTTAAATACATTTTCAATTACTTCAGGGATTTCGCGAATCTCTTTTTCAGTATAGGTATCATATTTTCATTTTCATGAACTAGAATAATTTTTCTCTATTTTCTCACTTTTTCTAGATATTTCACTTAAATCTTTTGTAGAGTAGTTTCAAGAAAAAATTTTATACTTTCAATCTTTTATTACAACTATTTCATTATCTTCCATTTGTACAAATTCTCATGCTACTGAAGATAAAGCATTTATATCACTAGCAAGAAATATATCGCTTCAGTCAATTCAAATAATCATTGGACTTCATAGCTTTGTACCTATAAGAGTATCAGGATTTTTTTTATCAATTATAGCAAGTGCATAAGCTCAAACAATTATTTGTGAAACTTTTTGAATTGTTGATAATATATCTCATTCATAAATATCTTCTATCAATTTTGCTACTACTTCACTGTCTGTATCTGAGTAAAAATTGTACTTTTTTTCTAGTTTTTGTCTCAATTCTTTGTAATTTTCTATTATTCAGTTATGAACAATGTAAAATCTTTTATTTTCACTATAATGAGGATGTGCATTTTCTTCAGTAACTCATCAGTGTGTTGCCCATCTAGTATGTGCAATTCAAACTTTAAATTTTCCTTCTTTTTTTCTATATTCTACTTTTGTAACTAGATTAGAAACTTTTCATACTGCTTTCTCTAAAAATACTTCTCATTCATCATTTAATCAAACAATTCAAGCACTATCATATCATCTGTATTCTAGATTTTTTAATCAATTAAGTAAAAATGGTATAGAATCTTTTTTTCAATTGTATGCAAATATTCAGCACATAGTTTTTTTATTAAGTAATAAATATTAAAACTTGTTAATTTAACTTAGAAAATATAATCCCTAATTCGTTTTTTGTCAATTTTATATATTCATTGTTGTTATCTATTTCACTTAAAATAAAGCTTCTATTATCTGGAATAAAAGCCATTACTTTGTTATCAATTAGGTAGTGAAAAATTTCAATAAATTCTTTTGTATCTTTATAATTAGAATAGAATTTAAATAATTGTATATGGTTAACACACAGTTTTGTTGAAATGCATCTCCATGATTTTTTTTCTATGATATGATAAATTGAGGCTTTGATAAGTAATACTCATGATAGTTTTCTTGTAAAAAATCATAAGTTAGCAAGTTTTCTGTTGATATAATTATAATCTTTAGTCTTTAGTTTCTGAAATCTGATTATCCACATTTAATAGAGATTAAGAGTTAGATATTAGCTTTCTCATAGAGTTAATTCTATTTCTTTTTCTTCTCAATTTGCTTTTAATATTTTTAATTTGATAGTATCTCAAGGTATTTTTGTTTGTATAATTTGACTTAGATTATTATCTAATGTAATCTCATTTCAATCTGCTTCAAGTATCAAATCTCCTGGTTCTATTCATGCTTTTTGAGCATTGCTTCATGCTACAACTGATTCTTTCATCTTGGGAATATATGCTCAGTAACTAACTTTAAGTTTCAATTCTTTTTGTATTCAAGGAGAATTGATTATGTAATTAATTCAAATAAAAGGTTTTTTTATGCTTCAATATTTTTCTATTGATCTAATCATGAAATTTACTCTATTTTGTGTAAGTGGAATAGAAAAACCTAATCATTCTGCTCATGAAATAATAGCAGTATTGATCCCGATAACTTTTCAATCAAGGTTAATAAGTGGTCCTCAACTATTACCTGGATTTATAGCAGCATCAGTTTGGATTAAGCCAGATATTTTAACTGTATCATCTCAAATAGTTCTATTTTTTCAGCTTATTACTCATAGAGAAACAGAGTTTTGGTATTCAGAAAGTGCATTTCAAACTGCAATAGCAAATTGTCATATATTTAGCTCATCTTTATCACTCATCATTTCAAGTGGCATATATACTTTTCAAGTAGTTGATGCTTGAAGTACTGCGATATCGTTTATAGGATCAGTAGCGATAATCTTTGCATCAAATTCTCATCAATCATTTGTAATAATAGTATATTCAGCATTTTCATCACTTACAACATGTTTATTTGTAATGATTTTTCAATCTCTTGTTACAAAAAATCCTGTTCATCAACCTATTTTTTTCTTAACAGTACCAATAGCTGTTTGAAAAAATCCAAAAGGATCTTGTCTATAAACTGTTAAATCTTTTTTAACTATTATACTAACAACTCATGGAGATACATTTTTAACTAACTTAGTTATATCACTTTGTAAACTAGTAATATTTGTTATTTTTTCAGTTCTAATAGTTTCTTCTTTAATAATATCCGGTTTTAGATTAAATATCTCAGGGAAATATTTAACAATAAATAATGTTCAAAGTAATCATGAAATTAATGAACAAACTATTAATAGAATAAATAGTAATGCATTTGTATAAGAACTTTTTCACATTTTCTTTATTTCTTTTTCAGAGTATTTTTCTTTCTTATCATCTTTTTTTTCCTCTTTTTTTTCTTTCTTTTCTTTATCGTTTTTCATAAACAAAAATTTTAAGATATAAAAAAATAACTTTCAAGTAATTTTATGTATTTTTACTAAAAAGTTAATTTTTTTATATAAAATTGGTTGACAATTTGTAAATGTATTTATATTCTTATAGAGCAGACAGAATTATCTGTTGGTCAATAGACCTCCAAAATATGATTAAATCTTTTCTTTGTTCTAGTTACTAGTTCTAATATATTTTTTTTATTTTTTTCAAGTCAAGGTATAACAATTATATTTATTCAATCAAAATTATTTTTAATATGACTTATAACTTCATTTAATGCAATTTCTCAGAAATATTTAATTTTTGAATTTTTATTATATCAATTTTCGTGATAAAATTTTTTGATTCTGTCTGTGAAATGATAATATCAGTTTGCAGTAGTCATATCATTAATATAACATGATTTTCATCATAGAGTATCAGTTATAATAGTAACTTTAAAATATGCTAATAATGAATTATTTTTACTTTTAAACTGAAATTCTATTACCTCTCATTTATTAATTATTTCAGTTTTTAAATATGTAAAATATTCTCAAGAATTAATTTTTTCCATACTATTTTACTAACTCAAAATCTATTCTTGAAAACACTTCATCTACTTCTTTAACTCTGATTCTGACTTTATCAGCAAGTCTGTATTTTTCTCCAGTTATTGGGTTTTTTACTTCAAGTAACATACTGTTAAAATCAAGTTTTAGTTTGTCATGTTTTCATCATTTTTTTCATCACTTTTTGTTGTCTTTATTGTGTCATCATGATGATAAGTCTACAAATCATTCAACTGTATTTTCTAGTTGTACAAAGATACCTCTTTCTATTACTCATGAGATTACTCAGTCGTATTCTTCTCAGATTTTGTCTATCATAAATTTAGCTTTTAGATAATCATCAACTTTATGTTCAATATCTTCAGCCATTCTCTCTTGTTCACTACATAAAGATGCTACATTTGGTAATATATTTGTGTAGTGCTCTATTCTAGCTTTACTTAGTTTTCAGTTGTTATGTTCTTTGATAATTCTGTGTATTTGTAAATCTGGATATCTTCTGATTGGAGAAGTAAAGTGACTATAGAATTCTAGTCCAAGTCCATAATGTCAGTCATTGATAGGTGAATACATTGCTCTAGTCATAGTTTTTAATATCAATTTTGATATAAAACTTTCTTCTTCCTTACCTTTGATTTTTTCAATTATATCAGTTAATTTATCTTTGTAATCTACTCAGATATATTTTAAAGCATATTTTAATCTATCGATATCTTCTGGTTCTGGATCTGGATGAACTCTGTATAAAAATGGCAATTCGCTATACTTTTTAGCTACAGATTCATTTGCTAATATCATAAAGAATTCTATAACTCTATTTGCCTCGTATTTTGGATATTCTTTGATTTCTACTGGGAAACCTGATTCATTTACTATGATTTTTGTTTCAACTAAATCAAATTCAACATATCCATTTTCTTTTTTAAAGTTGTAAAGAATTTCTTTTAGTTCATAGCTTAGTTTTAATTTCTCAAACAATGGAAGTGCATCATCTTGAGTGTATTTATCATTTTTCAATAATAAATTATCAATTGACCAATCTTTAAATCACATTTTCATTATATCTTCAGCATTTTTGTATGATAATCTAAAATTTGAGTTAATCACACTTTCGTAAGTTTCGCTTTTGATAACTTCTCATTTTGGATCTATTTCCATTTCACAAGTCAAAGTAAGTTTATCTTCAAAAGGATTTAGACTACATAGTTCGTTTGATAGTATTTCTGGAAGCATAGGAACAACTCTATCTACAAAATAGATACTTGTTCATCTAAGTTTTGCTTCATTATCTAATTCACTTCATTCTGTTACATAATGAGTTACATCAGCGATATGAACCCAAAGTTTAAAGTTTCATTTTTTTAGCTTTTCTATACTTATTGCATCATCAAAGTCTTTTGCATCATCAGGGTCAATAGTGTACACAAATAAATCTCTTAAATCTCTTCTTTTTCAACCTAAATCTTTTTCTTCTACCTTTTTAGGCATATTTTTAAGAGTTTCAATAAGTTTTGGTGGAAATGTAGGTCTAGCTCATCCTTCATATGCCATAGCCATTACATCTACATATTTATCTCAAGTTTTACCTATCTTTTCTATTATAGTTCACTCTGGATTTTTTCATCCCCATTTAGTTATTTTTAGTGCTACTTTATCTCCATCCTCTAGTCATGCTAAATCTTTTCAGGCAATAAAAACATCTGTTTTTACATAGGGATTATCCATAATTACAAATCAATATCATTTGTTGTCTTTTGCAGAATATTGTTGTGTTGATTGAAAAGTACCAGTTAAAACTTTGTCTGATCTTTTAGTTACTTCTTCAACGATTGCTTCTTGTTTTCATTTAAATTCTCTTGTATAAAACATTACTTCATCTCAATCTAGAGCCTCTCATCTATGAGTGTGATATACATAGTATCATTTTTTATTCCCTGCTTCATCTATTATATCTATAAATCAGAAGTCTCATCTACCCTCTTTATAGATTCAAGTCATCATAGCTGATTTTGGTTCATTATTATCTTTATCTTTTTTTGGAGTCTCATATTTTGTTTTAAATCTCTTCATTTTAGAGTCTTTTTCATGATGTTTATCTTTTTTGTGTGACATAAAGTTTTTTGGTTAAAAAATATATCAAAACTATTATATCAGTTATTTGCTATAAAATAAAGTATTTTAGCTTGTTTATTTGTAAATAATTGTGAAATATATGATTATTTTGATAATTTTAATACTTAATGATATAATCAATATATACTTTAATTTATAATAATAAGTTTATGTCAAAATATATTGATAATAATCTATTACCTTGAGAGAATATTACCTATCAATGAATAGTTCATGCTTTTTATACAATTCCTTTGTATATTTGATTTATTATTTGATTAATATTTTTTCTTACATGAATATTTAATTGAATTTGATTCGCAACATCAATTTGACTCGCATTGATATTAGGTTTTTTGTATAAGATATATTTTTTACAAACTAGAGATATCTATGTTACTGATAAGAGATTTATATTTAGAGATGGTTTAATAATAAATAATTCATTTGAATTATCATTAGATAAAATAGAAAGTATTAAAATAGAGCAAGATTTTATAGAAAGATTACTTAAATGATGAAAAATTATTATTAGTTGAATTTGATGAAATAATATAATTGTTGAATATATAGCAAGCCCTGAAGTTATGAAAAAAATTATATATGAAGAAATTAATAAAACAAAAAAAGTAGACTAATCAAAGTCTACTTTTTTTTATTATTCTTGTCCAACAACAACTTTTGCTACTCTGAGAACTCTGTCTCATATCATGTATCATTTTTCAAATTCATCTAGGATGATTCAGTCTTTTCATGGTATTTGTGTCATTACTTCGTGTTTGTCTGGATCTACTTCTTTTCATTTTGATTCAAATACTTTTACTCAAAGTCTTTCTAAGTCTGAAACAAGTTTTTTTTCTATAGAAACTATTCAATCATACATACCTCAAGTTCTTAATTCTTCTGGAGTTTGGGCTATAATCCTCTGCAGGTCATCAAGTCTAGGAAGTATTTTTTTAAATACATCTGATTTCAAGAAAAATATCATATCTTCTCTATCCCTTTCAACTCTTTTTTTGAAGTTATCATAATCAGCTTGTTGTCTAGCAAAAGCTTCTTTAAGTTTATCGTAATCTGAGTTACAAGTCTTTTCTTTACTTTCTTCTATTGCTTCATCAAGCTCTTCTATTATATCTGTTTCATTAATTATATCTTTTATTTCTTCATTAACTTTTTTATCATCATTTTTTTTATCGTGTTTGTGTTGCTTTGTCATTTGTATGCTAAATTAAAATCTAAGTAGCACTCAATATATTCAAAAATATATTTTTTTCAAGGTTAAGATTATTTTTTTAAAAACTTGCATTTATAAAATTCTAAATATACTAAAGTTAGTACAAATAAAAAAATACTATGAAAATTAAGTTTACAAATACTGGCTCATCGTGTTCTAACCTTCACTTTTTTGTGGAAGGTAGTTTGTTATTTGTAAAAGTTAAGTAAAAAATAATTTTTAAAAATGATAAGAATCTTCTACTAAATGTAGAGGATTTTTTTATTATATAACTTTTAAAATATGGTTAAATTAGACAAAGATAAGCTCAAAATTAAGCTTTTAGAATGAATAAATGAAACTGCACTTGTTAATTTCAACGAAAATTGATTTACAAACACTGAAATTATCGCTTGATCGTTTGAAGGTGAAGAATTGAAAACTGAATTATCTGGAGTTGGAGTTGTTTGAATTAGATCGAGAACAAAGTTGACAAAAGATGTGCTAAATGAAAATACTGATTTAGTTGCAATTGGATGTTTTTGTATCTGAACAAATCAAGTTGATTTGGAAACTGCAAAACTAAAATGAATTCCAGTTTTTAATTCCCCATTTTCAAATACTAGAAGTGTTGCAGAACTTGTAATTGCTGATATAGTAATGCTATTAAGAGGTATATTTAATAAATCAGTAAATGCACATAACTGAGTATGGATAAAATCTGCAAAAAATAGTTTTGAAGTAAAATGAAAAACACTTTGAATAATATGATATGGTCATATATGAACTCAGGTTTCTGTACTTGCAGAAGCATTTGGTATGAATGTAGTTTATTATGATGTAGTAAGTCAATTACCAATATGAAATGCTATAAAATACAATAAATTGGCAGATATGTTGAGTATTGCCGATGTTGTTACTTTACATGTTCCTGGTTTACCTAGTACAGTAAACATGTTTGGTAAAAAAGAATTTGATGCTATGAAAGAGTGATCTTTTTTAATTAATCTAGCAAGATGAAATGTAGTTGATATAGCAGAACTCAAGAAAAATCTGGATTCTGGAAAAGTGCTTTGAGCAGCGATAGATGTATTTCCTGTGGAGCCTAAATCAAATAAAGATAAGTTTGTATCTGAATTGCAATGAGACTACAATGTAATTATGACACCACATATAGGTTGATCAACAGAAGAAGCTCAAACAAATATATGAGTTGAAGTTTCAGATAATCTAATTAAATATCTATTAAATGGTGATACACTTTGAAGTGTTAATTTCCCTAGAGTTTCAGTTAATAAAAAGTGTGATAACTGTATTAGGATACAACATATTCACCAAAATATCCCTGGAGTTTTGGCAGAGATAAACAAGATCTTTGGCGATGATGATATAAATATACTTTTTGAATATCTTCAAACTGATGACAAAATAGGTTATTGCATATTTGATGTAGAGAAAATATCAAAAGATACTTTGGATAAGCTGAAAAATGTAAAAGGTACTTTGAAGACTAGAGTGATTTAGTGGGGCTGTCATCTCGAGCGAAGTCGAGAGATCTGTCGGAGAGTTAAATTGTGATTAATAAAAATTATTGTTAATTTCAAAGAACAGATTCCTCCACTACAGTCGGAATGACATTTTCAATTTATTTTTACAAATTAATTAAAATTCTATGTTTACATACAATGTAGGACCTTCTGAGATTACGGATGAGGTTTATAAAGATATATTAGATCTTACAAAAAATTGATTTTTATCAAAATCACATAGAAGTCAGGATTTTACAGATGTGTCAAAATCTGTACATGATTGACTAAAGGTACTTTTAGATATTCCCGATAATTACAAGATATTTTACCTTTCATCAGCAACAGAATGCATGGAGGTAGTTTTGAGAAACTTTGCAGTTAAAAATACTTTTCACTTTGTAAATTGAGCATTTTCAAGTAAGTTTTATAAAACTAGTGAGGAAATCTGAAAAAGTCCTAAAAAAGAAGAACTGAATCGGTGAAGATGAGATTTTGAGTATAAAATACCAGATGAAACTGAACTTATTTGTTTGACTCAAAATGAAACAAGTACTTGAGTTTATATCCTAAATGAAAAAATCAATGAGCTTAGAAATAATAATATGGTTAAACTAATAGCCGTTGATATTGTCTCTAGTATTGGTTGAGTCTATCCAAATATAGTCGATGCTGATATATGGTTTTTCTCAGTTCAAAAATGTTTTTGATTACCTGCAGGACTTGGGATAATGATAGTGAATGAAAAAGCAATAGAAAAGTCTAAAGAAATATTTGAAAAAACTAAAGATATAGGAGCTACTCATAGTATCACAAATATGCTTAAAAAGTATGATAAATATCAGACAAATGAAACTCCTAATATGTTTTGAATCTATCTTTTAAGTAAGCAATTAGAGAGATTTAATATGATAGGAAGAGATAATATAGAAAAAGAAACTATTGAAAAATGGGAATTTCTTGATAACTATTTTAGTTCACATAATATCTATAAACCTTTTGTAATAGATAAAGAGTTTAGATCAAAAACAGTTTATGTATTTGAAATAGATAAAGAAAAACAAGAAATCCTAAAAGAAAAACTTAAATCAAACTGAATCGTTAT
>SAAG01000020.1 GCA_010119095.1 Candidatus Altimarinota bacterium | reverse complement strand
TTTACCACTACTATTTCTGGCTGCTCTACCTATAATCTGGATTAGTGCTGATTCACTCCTCAAAAATCATTGTTTGTCAGCATCTATAATAGCTATTCTTGATACTTCTGGGAGATCTAGTCACTCTCTAAGTAAGTTTACTCAAACTATTACATCTATATCTCATTGTCTAAGTAATTTTAGTATTTCAAGTCTTTCAAGAGTTTCAATTTCGCTATGTAGATACCTTACTTTGTAACCATTTTCAAGTAGATAATCAGCTAGTTCTTCACTAGATCTCTTTGTGATTGTAGTTATAAGCATCCTTTCATTTTTTTCTATTACAAAATCTAGAGTTTTTATGATATCATCTATCATAAATTCCATTGGTTTTATCTCTATTTCTGGATCAAGAAGTCAAGTTGGTCTAATTACTTGAGGGATAATTCTATTATTTTCATTAGATATCCAATCTCAATCTAAAAGTGGATCAAAGTTTTTGAAGTATTCAAAAGTATTTCAACTACTATGTTCTATTTCAAACACAGATGGAGTTGCTGAAACAAATACAACTTGTTTCATTTTAGATTCAAATTCTGGAAATTTGAGTGGTCTGTTATCAAGTGCTGAAGGAAGTCTAAATCAGTTATTTACTAGATTATCTTTTCTGGATTTATCTCAAGCATACATTCATCAGATTTGTGGAACTGTCATATGAGATTCATCTATAAAGCAAAGATAATCATCCTTGAAATAATCTATTAGAGTTGCAGGAGGTAATCAAGCTTGTCTACCATCTAAGTATCTTGAGTAATTCTCAATACCGTTCACATACCCTACTTCTTGCATCATCTCGATATCGTATTCTACCTTTGTTTTTAGTCTTTCGTATTTTAAGACATCTCCAAGTTCTTCTTTATAGTACTTCAATCTCTCATCAAGTTCTTTTTGAATTGCTGGGATTATCTCTGCAATTCTATCTTTTGTTGTAACTGTGTGTTTGGCTGGAAATATCGTAACTTCGCTATGTACTTCATAAACCTCACCAGTTAGATAATTTCTCCTTGTAATTTGACTTACTTCTTCACCCCAAAACTCGATTGTATAGATAGTTTCTTCACTTGAAGGGAAGATCTCAAGTACATCTCCAAGTATCTGAAATGTTCCAGGCATAAAATCGCTAGTTGCTCTTCTAAACTGCATAGAAATCAGGTTATGAAGCAAATCTTCTATCTTGTAAAATTCTCCTACTTTTATATCAAAAGCAAAATCTATATAAGCATCTATATCCCCTATACCATAGATACAGCTCACAGAAGCCACGATTATAACATCTTTACGAGTAATTAAGCTCTGAGTTGCAGCATGTCTAAGTCTATCTATCTCAGCATTGATTGTTGCTTCTTTTTCTATATAAGTATCTGTTTTTTGCACATAAGCTTCTGGTTGATAATAATCATAATAAGACACAAAGTAATGTACTGCATTATCAGGGAAAAACTCCTTAAATTCTTGAGCAAGTTGAGCTGCAAGAGTCTTGTTGTGGGCTATTATAAGAGTTGGTTTTTGAACTTTTTGAATAATATTTGCCATAGTAAATGTCTTACCACTTCAAGTAACTCACCATAGAGTTTGGTATTTATGTCATTTTTCAAGGTACTTGATAATCTCACCAATCGCTTTAGGTTGGTCTCAGGTTGGGGAATAGTTTGATTTTAGGTTAAACATGGTTTTGGGATAATTTTTTAAATATCTTTTCATTTTAAGGATTAATTCCATTTTTCAAAATGATTTTATTTATATTTATATAAAAAAGTTTGATTATTTATATACTGTAAATATACTGATACTAAATTTAATTGCAAAATTAAATTATATAATTATATTATTATAGCTATTTAATTTAAATACTTTATGAAATTAAATGAAAAATGAATGATAATTTGAATGTATTTTGCTAAATTTGAGGAGTTAGCATTATCAGAATTATGATTTATGAATTTTAATGAAGCTTTTAATGTAATATGATTATTAACAAATATAAAATCTGCATCTTTAAGAAATTATAGAGATGAGTTCTCTCCTGCTTTCCCAACTAGGAGACAATGATGGCATAAAAGAGAAATGCATTCTTCTAGAAAAGAAATTTTATTAAAATTTAATTGTTTAGATTTTAATTGATTTACAAATTTAGTTAAAAATATATTCTATGAAAACGATACTGAGAATCAGTTTATAGATGATTTTGAAATACAATTAGAAAATATTTCTTTAGCAAAAAGATTATTAACATGACAAGCAAGCGAAAATTATTTTTTAGAAAATTATTATAATATAGATTTTTTTAATAGGTGAAATATTACTGATACTACTAAATATTGATGTTGATTTGATTTTAAAATTAGTTTCCCTGATAATTCATTTTATGCTATTGAAGTAAAATGACTTAATACTAAAAGCGGTAATATTCTTTTAACTGACAAAGAATATAAAGTTGCAGAAAAATTGCAAAATAATTATTTTATATTTATTGTAAGAAACTTTATTGAAAAACCTGAACACTTAATTTATAGAAACCCCTTGTGAAACAACGAAATAAATTTAAAAAGACAAGAACAAAGTATAATTCAAATTTCATATAATTTTTTAATATAACAATATTAGTATGAGTAATAAGCTTTTATTTAAATTAAATAATGTTAATGATTTCTGTAAAGAGAAAATATTATTTTTATATCCTATAGGGTTTTCTGTAGATATGGAATATTTTTATATAACTAATTATAATGAAAAAATACCTTGTAATTGTACTTTTAATTATGAAAATATTGATTTAATATTAGATTTTTATGATTTAGATGACTCTTTTGATTTTAATGAGATAAAAAAAGATATATTATTTGCAATAAATAAGTATAGTTGTACTATCGAATAAAAAGAATAAAAATATATAAGTATACTAAATAATTCCCTATGCCCTTCCAATTCCCTATGCTCTTCACTTTCCCCAACCTAATCACTTGATTATCCCAAATCTCCGACTGACCGATGAAACTAGAATTACCAAATCCTAGTATGAAAGCTACCAAAAATAGAAAAAGATATTTTGAGAAAAATGGAATCAATATAGACGATGTAGTATCTGCTGAGATAGTTCATGGGACAAAAATCGCAGTAGTAACTAGTGAAAATAAAGGACAAATTATCGCTTGAGTTGATTGACTTATCACAAATGAAACTGATCTAGTTCTAAGTGTTACTATCGCTGATTGTGTACCAATTTACTTTTATGATGACATAAAAAAAGTAATTTGAATTACTCATGCTTGATGGAGATGAATCACAAATGATATTACAAAATCTATGGTAGATAATTTCGTGAATGAATATAATTCAAATCCAGAAGATATATTTGTTTATGTTGGACCTCATATACAAAAATGCCATTTTGAGATAAAAGAAGATATAGTTGATAAATTTGATAGTGTTTTTGTTATAAGAGAAAATGAAACTATAAAAGTAGATTTGCTTTGAATTATTAGAGATAAACTAGAAAAACTAGGTTTAAAATCTGAAAATATAAGTTCAAGTCTAGAATGTACATATTGCGAAAGTAGTAAGTATTTTTCATTTCGTAGAGATAAACCTGAGAAAGTTGAAGCGATGATTGGAGTGATTGGGATGAAATAAAAAATATTTTTTTTGAAATTTCAAAAAATTTTATATAATACCTCCACAAATTTATTACTTAGCAAAAAATTAATATGGAAACTACTCTTATACTATTAAAACCAGATACAATTCAAAGAGGATTAATTGGAGAAATCGTGGCTAGAATCGAAAGAAAATGATTAAAAATCGTAGGTTTAAAAATGATGCAATTAAATGATGCAATAATTAACGAACATTATGACTTTTTGATGAGTAAACCATTCTTCCCTATGCTTAAAGCATATATGCAATCAGCTCCAGTTGTAGCTTTGGCTGTTTCTGGAAACAATGCAGTTAAAACAGTTAGATCTCTTACAGGTGCTACTAATCCAACTGAAGCATTACCTGGTACAATTAGATGAGATTTTGCATTAAGTATTGATGCAAATATAATTCATGCTAGTGATTCAGTAGAAACTGCAGAAAAAGAATTAAAAAGATTTTTCAAAGAATGAGAAATCTGTGAATTTGAAAAAATCACTGATAAAATTGTTTAGTTTTGATATTTTTAAAAAGACCTGTTTAATTAAAAATAGGTCTTTTTTTTGAATTTTCTTGAACTATTTGTTATTTAACATATAATCAAAATTACATTTTATATTTTTAATTATTCATATGAAAAAATTATTTGTACTTATCACTGTTCCTTTACTCATTTTACTTACTTCATGTGTAGCTAAAAATCCTGAAACAAAAACAGATACTCAGACAGGAGAAACAAAAACTAGTACAAGTACTCTAAGTGCTGAAGAAGAAGCATTTAATAATAGTGGTCAGGCAAAAGCTATAGTTGATGAAACTGATTTATGGCAAATATATGAAAATAAAGAAGTATGATTTTCTTTTAAATACCCTACTGGAACAAATCTGATTAAAGAACAAAATTATAAAATAGAACCAGGAGAATCTTATATAAAAGTAGAAATTAAAGAAATAGGAAACCCTGTAGCCCCTAATGATTTAACAAAAGAACAAGATATGAAAAATATAGAAGATTTATCTGCTTGAAAGTTTTGAGTAAACTATGATAACCCTATTGCAGAATCAAAAAAAGTAAGCCCCGTTTGAAATATGTTTTGACAAGATTTTTTAGTATTATCTCGTTTTGATGTATGTAATGTAACAGTTGAAAGGATGTTGGTATTTTATTTTAACAATAAAAAAATATTAATAACTTCATATGCTCCTTTAATGTGATTAAAAACTACATTTCCTGATTACTTTATGCTTGACGAAGAAAATTGTCAGACTGAAACAAGATGGAAATTTAACAAACAAGCTGAATTTTATCAAACTCTAGCTGATAAAAAAGCACCTGCTTGATTACAAATTTGGTATAACAATTTTGACAAGATAGTTTGAACAATAACTTTTAATCATAAATAATTTTTTTTCTTTTTCAAAAAGTCAGCGAAATTAGCTGACTTTTTTCATTTTTAAAATTTGAGTATTCTGGATAATGACTATAATAAAACTACAAAATTTATTTTCTAATTTTAAAAATATGAAATGATTTAATGCAAACATAGAAAAAGAAACTTTAGAAAATAACAATTTTCGTAAAGTATTGTACACTTGAAAGCATAGCCAACTTGTACTTATGAGTTTGAAACCTCTTGAGGATATCGGGATGGAAATACATGCAGAAAATGATCAATTTTTTCGTTTTGAACAAGGTGAATGAAAATGTATAATTGATGGGAATGAATATCCTGTTACTGACTGAACTGCCATAGTTATACCAGCTGGAGCTGAACACAACATAATCAATCTATCCCCTACAGAAAGCCTAAAAATGTATACTATCTACTCTCCTGCACATCACAAAGATGGTATAGTTAGAGCAACTAAAGAAGAAGCGGAAGCAAATGATGAGGAGTTTGATGGAGTTACGAGTGAGTAGAGTATATTTAATAATTTTTTTTATAAATAATGATTTTAATATAAAATAATTTGACTTTTATATACTTTCTATATACTATACCTAGTTCAATTTAATTGCAAAAAAATATAAAATAGTTATATTGAATTAAGTTTTTAATAAGTAATAAAATCTATGTTAAAAAAGACAAGTTGAATATGACATAATATAAATTATATAGATTTATTTTGTGGCGCAGGTTGATTTTCTTTAGGTTTTGATAATGAGGGATTTAAAAATATATTTTCAGTTGATATAGAAAAAAATTTTTGTAAAACATATAAAAAAAATTTTCCTAAACATAATTTAATTGAAAAAGATATATTAAAATTAACAGAACAAGAAATAAGAGAAATCATTAAAGATAAAAAAATAGATGTAATTATCTGAGGTCCACCTTGTCAATGATTTAGTATGGCTGGGAACATAGGAAGAAATTTTATTAATGATCCAAGAAATCGTTTATTTAAAGAATTCGTAAGATTAGTAAATATAGTAAAACCAAGTTTTTTTGTGATGGAAAATGTTGCTCGCTTATTTACTCATAATAATGGTAAAACAAAAAATGAAATAATAAGTGATTTTAAAGAATTAGGATATTCTGTTGAAGTTAAAACATTAAATTCAGCAGATTTTGGTGTTCCACAAATAAGAAAGAGAGTTATTTTTATTGGCTCAAATAATGATATAAAAATTAAATTTCCAACAAAAAATGTATCTAAATTTAAGAACATAAAAGAAGCTATAAATGATTTACCTAAATTAAAATCAGGAGAAAAATCTAATATTCCAAACCATATAGCAATGAATCACACAGAACAAATGCTTCAAAAAATGAGTCATATATCTGATTGAGGAAATAGAGATGAAATTCCTACAAGTATTAGACCAAAATCAGGAGATATAAGAAAGTATATAAAATATAATAGTAATATACCCTCTATAACAATAACTGGGGACATGAGAAAAGTTTTTCACTATAATCAAAATAGAGCATTAACAGTTAGAGAGCTCGCAAGAATTCAATCTTTTCCCGATGATTTTATTTTTGAGTGAAACACTATTTCCCAACAACAACAAGTAGGTAATGCTGTACCTCCTGCTATGGCACAATCAATAGCAAAATCTATAAAAAATATGCTACTAAAATTGAATGATACTAAATCTTTAACTTTTGAAAACAAATTTCCAAAAGTAAATTTCATATGAAATAAAGAAAAAATAGTTTCTTGGATTTGTGATAATTTTCCTAACAATACATCATCTTTATTTGATGCATTTTCAGGTTGATGCTCTGTAAGTTATGAGGCAAAGAAAAGAGGTTTTAAAGTAATTAGTAATGATATACTAAAAATAAATTATTTTTTATCAAAAAGCTTAATAGAAAATAGTAAAGAAATACTGACTAAAAATGATATTAATACTATTTTTTCAGGAAATCCTATTGAAGGTTTTATGTTTAAAAATTATTCAAATATGTATTTTTTTCCTGAAGAATGCATGGAATTAGATTTATATAGAGAAAATATTAGAAAATTGAATTCTACTTACAAACAAAGTTTAGCTATTAGCCTAATAAGAAGAGCAATGATAAGAAAAATGCCTTATTCAAGATTTAATTTAGATTGGGAAAAAATAAAACAATTAAGAGATGAAGAATGGAGCTATGAAAAATACAAAAGAAAAAGAGCCTATCATAATAAGTCTTTTAAATTTCATTTTTTAGAAAATTTAGATGAATATAATAATGCAATTTTTGATAATTGAAATGATAATACTTCATATAATGAGGATATTTTTACTTTACTTCCAAAAGTAAATGCTGATATTATATATTTAGATCCCCCATACACAGGAACAATGAATAATTATTTTTGATTTTATGGTATTATTGATGAGTATATTGAATCTAAAAAAATACTTCCTTTTGATAATAATTTTATAAATAAAAATTCATCTCTTCTTTTATTTGATAAATTATTTTCTAGCTTGATAAATTTTAAATATTGGATTTTAAGCTATAATAATAGTTCTTATCCAAATAAAGAAGATTTATTAAATATAATTGGCAAATATTCTAAAAATATAAATGTAATAGAAAAGTCTCATATATACAAAGTTACAGGTAAAGATAATAAAAAATCAAATAAAGAATATTTGTTTATTATAGAAAATGATAATTTTAAATCATAAAAGTTTAATATGACTGAACAGAATTATGAAGAATATTGGAAATTAACTAATGCATTTACAGATTATAATGGTAAAAAGTTTTTAGATACTTTAGCTATTTGCATTAAATTTATTGATGATTTTAGTAATAAACCATATTCAGAAGAAAAATATAGACGACTTCAAGATGAAATCACGAAAGTAAATAATATAAACTTAATTTCTATTAGAAAGTCAATAAACCAACTCGTTAAAATGGGTTTTATTAATTCATTTCTAGTTTCATATCATCCTCAGGCAAAAGATTATATTGAAGCAAAAACAAATAAAAAAAGAGAAACCTTATTATCAAAAATAATCTATTCAAATTCTAGTTTTAACAGAGCTGTAAATAATGAATCTTCTATAAAACAAATTAACTTTTTAATACAAACTTTAATTGAAAATGGTAAACTATCAAAAGAAGAAATAATTGCACTAATGTTAGTTGATATAGAAAAACATAATGCTCCATTTATTAAACCAGAAGAATTACAAAAGTATGTAGAAAAAGCTACAGAAATTGGTTTTATTGAAAGAAAGTATAATCAAATCGGTTATTTATATAATGTTTTAAGCAAGCTAGATGATTTAGTTTTTATTAAAGATGACTTATATTTTAAAGAAGATGCTGAACAAATTTTCTGAGAAGATTTAAAAGTTATTACTAGAAGAAGAGATCCATATTTACATAGATTATATAAAAACCAGCTTCAGGAAGAGTGTGAAGAATTGTATGGTAAACCTATCTGTGTTCTTGAAAAATTATCATATCCAGTTTTAATTGCTAGTCACATTAAACCCTTTATAGAATCTAATGAAAATGAAGCATATGATCCAAATAATGGTTTATTATTAAGTAGAACAATAGACTCATTATTTGATTTAAAATACTTATCATTTTCTGATGAATGAGAAATTTTATTCTCAAAAAGAATTCCCAGTGATGTTATGAATTTTTGGAAAAATTATAAATTGGAAAATAATATTTTAAATGAAAAAAGAAAAGCCTATTTACAATATCATAGAAATATAATGTCTACTATAGATAGTAATTTTTCTAAAAAATAAATATCCTATATACTATTAATTGATACTTTTTTTTATAAAATAAAAACTATATATAATATAATGTCAATGGTAATTATTAATAAAATATTGCATTTATAATTAACACCTATATAATATAGGTGCTAATTTATTTCTTAACCAAATTAAATTATGTTGAAACCATTAAGCGATAGAGTGGTACTAAAAGCCACAGAAAAAGAAAACATAACAAAGAGTGGTATCTATATACCGGAAACAGCAAATAAAGAAAAACCTTATATGTATGAAGTAGTGGCTATCTGACCTGGAAAAAAAGATTCAGATATGAATAGTGTGAAAGTATGAAACAAAGTACTTTGTAGCCAATATGCCTGAGATGATATCAAACTAGACTGACAAGAGTACAAGATAATTGGAATTGATTATATACTAGCAATTGTAGAGTAAAAAACTTTTATTTCCTAACCTAAATAAAAATATGAGTAAACAAATAAAATTTAGCGATGATGCTAGACAAAAGATATTTGCATGAATTGAGAAAGTAGCAAAAGTTGTTACTGTGACTATGTGACCAAAATGAAGAAATGTGATCCTTGATAAATGATATGGTTCTCCTCAGATTACAAACGATGGAGTAACTATTGCAAAAGAAATAGATTTAGAAGACAAATTTGAGGCTTTGTGAGCAGAACTAGTAAAAGAAGCAGCAGAAAAGACAAATAAACTGGCTTGAGATGGTACTACTACTGCTACCCTGCTTACTTATGCACTTGCAAAAGAATGACTTAGATACATAAAAAACTGAGTTAATTCTGTTGAGCTTAAAAATGGTATGAAAAAAGCTTGAGAAAAAATCAATGCTGAACTAGTGAAAAACGCTAAAATTATAAACACAAAAGAAGAAATAGAACAAGTTGCAACTATCTCAGCACAAGACAATGAAATAGGTAAAATCATAGCTTTAGCTATGGAAAAAGTATGAAATAATTGAGTTATAACAGTTGAAGAAGGTCAGACATTTGGACTTGATGTGGAAGTAACTGAAGGTATGCAATTTGATCAAGGTTATGTAAGTCCTTATATGATTACAAATGCTGAGAAAATGGAAGCTTCTATGAAAGATGCTCCAATCCTGATAACTGACTCTAAAGTATCTAGTATGAAGGATTTACTACCAGTACTAGAACAACTTGTACAATCAGGTAGAAAAGACCTAGTTATCATAGCTGATGATATGGATGGAGAAGCATTAACTACAATTATATTAAATAAATTAAAATGAGTACTAAATATACTTGGAATCAAAGCTCCAGGATTTGGTGATAGAAAAAAAGAATTATTGAAAGATATCGCAGTTTTGACTTGAGCAAATGTGATTACAGCTGAACTAGGTATGAAACTAGAAAATGCTACTCTTGAGGATTTATGACATGCAAGTAATATAATTGCTTCAAAAGACAAGACAATTATAGTAGGTTGAGAATGAGATACAAAAGAGATAAAAGAAAGAGTTGCATTGTTAAAACAACAAATTGAGACTTCAACTAGTGATTATGACAAAGAGAAACTAATGGAAAGACTTGCTAAATTGTCAGGTTGAGTTGCTGTTATCAAGGTAGGAGCTGCTTCTGAAGTAGAGATGAAAGAAAAGAAACTCAGAATAGAAGATGCACTAAATGCTACAAGAGCAGCAGTTGAAGAATGAGTAGTTGCTTGAGGTTGAGTTGCATTACTTAAAGCTTCACTAGTACTTGAAGACTTTGATTTAGATAATGAAGATCAAAATACCTGAGTTTCTATCGTAAAACAAGCTCTTTCTTACCCAATAAGACAAATAGTTGAAAATGCCGGTAAAGAATGAAGTGTAATCATAAACAAGATAGTTGAAAAAAAATCTATAAATTATGGTTACAATGCTGCAAATGATACATTTGTAGATATGCTTACATCTTGAATTATTGACCCTAAAAAAGTGGAAAGAGTGGCACTTGAAGAAGCAATAAGCTTAGCATGAATGTTCCTAACAACAGAAGCTGCTGTAACTGAAATCCCTAAAAAAGATAATGGATGCAGTTGAAGTTGCAGTTCAGGATGAGGAATGTGAGGTATGTGAGGAATGCCTTGAATGGGAATGTATTAAAATAAAAAAGTGTGAAAATAAATTTTCACACTTTTTTATTTGTCTACAAGTATTTCCTCATCTATAAATTCAGTATACTTTTCTTTATTTATTATATTTTTTACGCTAAACAAATATTTCAACTTAAATAATATAATTTGTAGGCTGTAATTACTTTTGTAACTTCAATAAATTCCATACATAATCACTGTAATCATTGGAAAAAGAGATGCAAATGCTATAAGTCAAAATCAATCTATAAGTGGATCTCTTCAAGGTGTATTACTAGCTAATCATATTCATAAGGCAGTTATAAGTGGTACACTTACAGTAGATGTAGTTACTCCTCAACTATCATAGGCTATTGGCATAATATATTTTGGTCATACTAATGAAAGTAATATAACGACTATGTATCAAATCATTATATAATAGTGTATAGAATCTCATACTATTATTCTATGAGTTCATAGAGTAATTCATATTGCAACTCATACAGCAACAAAAATTCTTAGCATAAATGGAGTTATTTTTCATAATGATATTTCACTTACTTTTTTTGATATTGCAGTTAAACTTGGTTCAGCCATAGTAGTTGAAAAACCTATTGTAAATGCAAATATATATATCATACTTTCATAATTCATTTTTGTAAGTTGAAATGCTATTTCTTTTCATATTTGTATAATTCAAATTTCTAATCATAAAATAAAACTATACAAGCCTAGCACAACCAAAAATAATCATAAAAAAATCTTTTTGAGTTCAATATTTGAAATTTTTTCTTTTAGAATTATATATTGAAAAAAGAATATTCATAAAAGTAGTGGTAATATACTTCAAAATGTTAGAAGAATTCATTTTAGTATACTTATAATATTAAAATCATAATTTTGTATTATAGTTTTTTCCAATATTGGTATAAAATCTTTTTGAGTTCAAAATTCATAAATATAAATTCAGTAAACTTGTGCAAATAACATTGGAGTTAATGAAGCTAATGCTATAATTCAAAATCAATCAATTATTGGATTTCTTCAGTTTATACTACTAGCTAATCATATTCAAAGAGCAGCAACAAGTGGTACTGTTACATCTGCTGCAACTACTCATCATAAATCATACGATAGTCAAATAATTTCTTTTGGTGTAAAGTATGTTAATAAAACTACAAGCACATATCCTCAGATTATTAGATAATGAATTGAAAAACCATATATTATTCTCCATACTCATAGAACTAAAGCAAATCATACAGAAAATGAGATTAAATACCTCATTATATCAGGATCAATTCTTCATAAGCTAATATATCATGCTTCGTGAGAAACAACAGTTAATGCTGGTTCAGCTATTGTAGTTCAAAATCAAATTAAAAAACTAAAGATATATAACCAAAATCTTCCTTTTTTATTTATAAAGCTTCAAGTAACTTTTTCTCAAATTGGAAATATTCAATATTGAAGTCATAATAAAAAAGTTCCCAATCAAAACCAAAGTACAATAATTCAAATTAATATACTTCCTATATTTTCTGGAACTTTTTGGAAAATAAATATCTGAAAAAATATTATTACTAATAAAATAGGTATAATATCAAACAAACTTCATCTCATTATTTTCATATAGTCTCTTATAATTTGCATCATGACGTTACTACTAAATATTATAATATAATCAATATTAACACACATAGTATTTTTTTGCAAAAATTGAATTTTTTTAGATTTTGGTTAAAGTATTTTAAATACTAACTTTTTAAATACTAAATTTAATTCCAATGAAATATAATAAAAGAGCTTTTTCAATAATTGAAGTAGTTGTATCATCAATAATACTTAGTTTATCAGTTTTTTGAATTTACAAGCTTATTGCTGAAAATAATAAAATTTTAAATAACTCAAATAATTTTCTTGACGCTAATATTCTTATTACAAATATAACTAGTTGTATTGAAAATATATGATTTGATACACTAAAAACTTCAACTTTTAATACTCTAACTTGAAGTTTTTATTTTGAAAATTCTTTAACTTGAAAATGTATGACTTGAACCTACGATACAGATTATACTTTTAATTCAGTAAAATTGAATGGTTTAGATTACTATCTGTATTGAAAAATTACAAATTCATGAACAAGTTCTTTAGATTGGGTTATCTGAGTCTTCAATGACAGTGTATGAAATGTAAAAAAAGATTACACTCAATGGAAATAAAAAAATCCTAAGAATTTTTCTTAGGATTTTTTTTATTGTATTACATCTAAATATTTATTTACCTTTACCCCAAATGAATAAGTTCATGCTCAATAAGAACCTCATACAGATGTAATAGATTTAGATAAAAAATTCATTGTTCAGTTAAACCTTCATCAAACATATAATTCTCAATTGTTATACATGTAGTTACTTATAGATTCACTTCAAGTTCATCACACATTATTTAAAGAGTTAATATCTCAGTTTGTGTCATATTTTATCAATAATCAATCATTGTTTCATTTACTTGTTACAGAATATCAACTATCTAAATTTATTGAATTAGAAAAACTACCTAATACTATTAATTTTCATTCATTATTAAAAAACATAATAGAAATACTATCTGATCATGTTCATCCTATCTGTTTTGTCCAAATATTATTTCATTCTTTATCGTACTTAACAATATAAGAGTCATTACTTCAACGAGAAGTATATGTAGTTCATCAAATAGTAACATTTCAATTAAATCAACCAGAAACATATGGATTTCAATCTGTATCTAAAACTAAATTACCTATATTATCATTTCAAGTTCATCATAAACTTTTTGCCCATAGGGGGTTTCAATTTGAATCGTACTTAGCTATATATCAATCATCATATCAAGCAGATGTAATTGTAATTCATCATCAAAAATTTAAAGTTCAGAAAAATTTTCAAATTAAATATATATTTCAAAATTTATCTCAAATTAAATTATTAATTCAATCACTACCTCAATCTGCAGATCATATACTTTTTGCCCATAATGGAATCCAATTTGAATCATATTTAACAACATATCAATCATAATCATAATTTAGTGAATTCTTTACAATTGAAACTCATGATCAAAAATTCATAGTTGGACTTTGGATTGATCAAAAAATATATTTATTTCAGTTATTATCAAAAATCATTTTATTAATTCAATCATTATATGCTCATCCAATTTTCTTTGCAAATATAGGAACTCAACTAGAATTGTATTTTGCAAAAAATCAATCTTGTGATCAACTACTTGAAACTGTAATTCATCATCAAAAATTAATTGTATAATTATATTGAAAAGTTCAATTGATATATATATCTCAATTTCAATCTAAATTAACTCAATAAACATATTCATAATAAGAAGTTGAAATATTTTTAGCCCATAAAGGGTTTCAGTTCGTATCAAGTTTAATTAAGTATCAATCATCATTTCCAGCTGATGTAATTGAAATTCAAGATCATAAATTTATTGTTCATCTAAACTCTCATCAAGCATAAACATTTCAGTTACTATCAACTTCCATAGAATATATAGCTTCATAACTTGTTCATCTCAAACTTTTTTTCCACAATTGATTTCATTGACTATCATATTTTGAAACATATCAATAATCCCATGCTTCATCCATATTATTTCATCATACATAAATATTTCATAAATTATCTTTTTTAATTAAAGAAACCCCTCATGAAAAAGAACTAATAAATGGAGTTCCTGAGATTTCTTCATTCTTTGTTATATTTCAATTACTTAATAAATTATCTGCCAATATTTCTACTTTTTCTATATTACTTGTATCAATCTTAATTACATCTGCATATGGAAAATCTGATCATACTATACTTCAGTTATATGCCTGTTTTAGTGTCTCTATCATCTCTTTTTTTAATCATGTATCTTTATTTAATAATGATAAACTTCCTTTATATATCTCTAACTTGTTTCATGTTGGTACATAATCAAATCATCAAGTCATACTATATCATGCTCATTTATATGAATCTGGTAAATTCTCTCTGTTGTTGTATACTAATTGTTTTTTATTTATTATACTTAATAGGTCTAAATCACTTAAATCTGCATTTATTATACTTGGTACTGCTAATACATAGTCTGTTGATCATGTACTTACTTTCAACATCACTTGGTTATAATTTCACTTTACCATAGCCATTGCCTTCTTTGAAATCAATGATGCAGCATTGGCTTTCTCTGTTATTCACAAATTACTAACTAATCATATCTCTAGAATTGATCAGATTTGGTATTCATTTTTATACGATGTTACACTATATGTATATTCATTATATGTCAGTGGATCTGTTGGTTTTTTATTTATATTTTTTAAGTTTGTCATCATTGTATCTCACACTGTTCATTGTGTCCAAGCCAATCATCCACTATAAGTTATATTTGTACCTCCATCTGGATCTGGATAACTTCATTTCTCTGCCATATATATTCATAGACTCTTCTCTATTGAATTGATATCTGCCATCCTTTGACTATCTCTTGAATTCTTTGTATAGTTTTGTAGGCTTATAAAGGCTATTGTACCTAGTATCGCTAGTATTGTTATTACTACTATCAATTCTACTAGTGTAAATCATCTTCATTTCTTCTTTTTTTGGTCTTTCTTATTTTGATTTTTTTGATTCTGTTTTGACATAATTAGTTTTATTATGAAATTAAACTTACTCATTTTAGTTTTTTTGGCTATATTTCAAAATATTTTAGATTGACCATTATTTTTTATATTGATAAACTACTTTTTCTCAGATTTCAATATTTCAA
Organism: Candidatus Altimarinota bacterium; assembly: GCA_010119095.1. Lineage (GTDB taxonomy): Bacteria > Patescibacteriota > Gracilibacteria > BD1-5 > UBA6164 > Altimarinus. The sequence goes on along the minus strand of SAAG01000020.1, from coordinate 2 downwards.
GA
>SAAG01000115.1 GCA_010119095.1 Candidatus Altimarinota bacterium | reverse complement strand
TCGAAACTAGTTTCATTTAGTTTTGGGCACCCCAGGGTACTCTCTCTTGCTTCGCAATTCACCTTGTCTATTTTTTTAACTAGTTCTCAGGCAGTATTGTATTCATATGATTCTTCTGTAAGTAGAGTATTTTCGCTATCATATGTCTTTTTGTTTGTTAGATTTCAGTTAGTGTCATAAATAAACACTGTTTTCAAACCATTTGGCATAGTTATAGTCAGTGGTTTGTTTGTTGCTTGGTCGTATGTAAAGCTAGTTACTAGGTCATTTTCAGAATCCCCTGCATTTACATCTGTTTTAAATCTCTTTTCTGTTAGGTTATTGTTTGTGTCGTATAGGTATGTATAACCATTTCAAAGAGGATTTGTTTCTTTTGATAAGTAATTATTGTCGTTGTATTCGTAGTTATAGATCTTATCTCAAGAAAGTTTTTTAATTATTTTTTGAGTAGTATTACCGTTTGCATCAAAGTTATAGATAACATTGTTTCACTCTCTATCTATTACATTGTTTTGTGTAATTTTGCCTTCTGCATTGGTAGTATATGTATAATTAATTGTTCAAGTACCATACATTTGAGATACAATTCTATCATTTGTATCGTAAATATTTTCTACATAGATATTGTTTTCTGAGTCAATTAGTTTAACTATATTGTGTAAGCTAATAGAATCTGTTCAAGTAACATATGTAAATTTGATTTCTTTTTCTCTTGTTCAATTAATCATCTTGATTGTTTTCAAATCATTTTCGCTTCAATCAATTTCTCCTGTTGAAAAATACATAAATTCAACTTTATTTCAAGCAAAATCAGTTATATTTTTTAGTTTTGCATTTTCATAAGTTAGATTGTATTGTCTTAGGTTACTATCAATTATTTTAATCAATTTATTCTCTTGATTATATTCAAAGTTCATTGTATTTCAGTAATTGTCATTTATTGACTCTATTTTTTGATAGATATTAAATACATATGTTTTTGAATTGTTAAAGACAATATTGTATTTTCCATTTACCAGTTTTAATTCAGCTTTTATAGATTTATTGTAATCAAATCATGTATCATTTTTTACAAATTCGTATACTCATAATTTTCAGTTATTAAAATATACATTTCAATTTGATTGTGCTTGTAAACTTAAATTATAATTATAATCAAAATTGTTTCAGATAGCTCATGAGTATGTTGTTTTATTACTATAATTTACACTAAATTCAAATGGAAATCATTTAGAATTGTACTGCATCAAAGTATTTTCATATGTAAATTCTCATGTATTTAGATTTACAGGATCTCATTCTGTCGATGGTAAAGCTATATTTTTAGATGCAACTTTTCAGTTTACTCTAGCTAAATAATTTATTAAGGTTTCTCATGGTAAAAATATTGAAGATGACAAATTATTATTAACCACACTTACATAATATATAACTGTAGGTTCAGATAGACTTCAATCTGCATAAACTCATCTTACATACCATTCGTAAGTTCCAGTTGGTAAGCTTCTGTTTTCTAATTCAAAGTAATTTTCTGTAGCCACATATGCATTATTATTTCCTAGATAGAAATTGTATGATACTGCATTTGTTATTTTTTTCCATATTAGATAAGTGTATCATTGTTTGTAATTTATCTTTAGTATACTATCTTCTGTTGCTACTTGTTCTACTTTGTTTATTATTTCTTGAATAACTACTGGATCTACATTTTCTATATTTTGATCTACTATTACATCTCAAACTATATTTGTAGTACTAGTATTTATTTCATAATTAGATGCAAAGATAGTAGTAATACTTTGGATATTTCATGATATTATTTGTGGAACAGAAATTCATCCACCTGTACTTCATCCTCATGTCCGTCATGTATATGTATAAAACTCTGTAATTGGAGCTAAGTTTACTGTTTGTGCAACTATTACATTTGTTTCAGGATTTCAAGAAGTGGTATCTGTTGTGATACTTTGTGTAACTTGTAAGTTTTCAATTAGTATATGAATTGGAGCTGTATCTTGAGAAATTGTTTTTACTGTGATTTTTTCTCATGCTCATGCTCAGTTTGTAGAAACTACAGAACCATATCAGCTAATTCATCATATAAATATTTCTTTTGTTCAATCTACATATAGAGTATTTCAATTTAGATAGATTACTCAATTGTAGATAAAATCTCATGTGATTGTTACATCTGTTTCTAGATGTAAATCTGATGAAATAAGTTTAGATCAACTAATAGTTCTTGGAGCAATTCCATTTAAATATAGTTTTGTTACACCAAATTCTCCATTATTTTCTATATTTCATTTTGCCACTACTTTTGATACTCATCAACTAGCTGTTAATATTTCTCAGTTATTTATTATATTTCAATTTACCGTTACTAGAGAGTCATTTACTAGCTGATATTGTTCTCCAGTATTTACTGTTAAGTCTCATTCTACTGTAACTGGTGGAGTTGTAGTATTTTTATTTAATATAATATCTACAGTATTTGAATCTCTTAATCAATCATTTGCTTTTACATATATAGTTATATTTCAATTAGCTAGTGCAGATAGATTTAAGTTAAAACTATATGTTCCATTTGTAATAGGTGTCGAAACTGTAGTTGGGAAGTTTGTAAAGTTTGTTCCGTCTAGTGAATAAGCAAATGTAAGGGTTTGTCATTCTTCTGTATCTCTTATTCAAGTAACTGAAAAATCTACAGATTCTTGATTTAAATAGCTTACAGATATCTGTGAAGAAGTAATTCATCCTAAAATAGGCGAAGACTGTGTAGTACAACCATTAGTTATACATCAAGGAACATTTACTCATAGTTTTGCTGACCGTTCTGAATCTGTAATAGCTCAGTCTCATCTCACTTGCCAATATACACCTTCCCCATTTAGCATACTTGAAGGAATTTGGTATTGTGTTGTATTACTTAGGGCTACCTCATTTTCAACTCATCATGTAAATTTTATAGCATAGTCACTATATCAATCTATTGCATTCCAAACTAAATAATTTGCTGCATTGTTCCATGTTCCATTATTCTCTATTCATCCATATGCATATGTTTGTCCCCGTCATGTTATTGTTCCATTATTTGTTATGTTTCATTTTACATGTATATGAAAGCTTGAATACCGATCTCATTGGTTTCATATATATCAGTTATTTAGTAAGTCTCAGTTTAGTGTAAATGTATACCGATTTCATACCCGTGGTTTATTTAATGTCCCACTTGAT
>SAAG01000114.1 GCA_010119095.1 Candidatus Altimarinota bacterium | reverse complement strand
TCATTTATAATTATTGCACTTATTTTGATGTTTATTAAAATGGTTTTATGATTTAGAGCAATGTTTGAACACGGTATAGATAAAGCAACAAGTCCAAGTATATGGATAATTATTCCTATCCTTACATTAGTTTGAATCACAATTATCAGAGATAGTCACTGATTACATGATTTTTGACTTCAAACTACAAACTCTTTTTATCTTATAGTAACTATAATAATCTTTGCTATACAAGTATTTTTCTGAGTTTTATGATACAGTATAATGAAACAAAACTGATATTTTGATGATTACATTGATTGAGACGAAAAAAATCCGTGAAGTTATGCTCTTATATGTCCTTGAGTTGCACTAGTTGTATTTTGATTTTTCTTCGTACACTTATGACTTGTAAAAAACTGAATAATTGATAAGTACTCACTAGTTTATTATATGGTTTTAGTTCCAATCATCTTAGTTCAGATAAAAACTATTATAGTTTTGTTTAAATTAAACAAGAAATTAATATAAAAAAACTGAGGGAAATCCTCAGTTTTTTTATATTTATATTACATAAGTTTTTAGTGCTGGATATCAGTTATACCCTACAGATGCACAACTTTGAGTATAAGCTCAGGCATTGAAAAAGTAAACCAAGTCCCCTGCTTTTAAATCTTTTGGCATAAGATAATTGAATTGTTTATACATCACATCAGTACTATCACAAGTAGGTCAAGCCAAGATTACTGGAGTTACTTCTCATTTTACTTCAGTATAAATTGGGTATTTTATAGTTTCCCCTGTTGTTTCAAGCAATCATCCATACTTCCCTATATCTAAATAAATCCGATTAACTTCATCGTTATTTGTTGTCTCCCAAGCCAATACTACTTCAGATACAAGCACTCAGATATCTTTTGCCATGATACTTCCTGGCTCCATAAGTATTTCAAGTTTCTTTGCATCTTCTCAAAAAAATTTATTTATATAATTATATATATTATCTAAATAGTTTCTTATAATCTCTGTTTTATGTCTAGTTTTTGCATACATTCATCATCATAAATTTATCATTTTTAGTTCTATTGAATCTTCTTTAGCTTTATCATACAACTTTTTTGCATTTCAAAGTGCTGATTCCCAAGCTTGTAAATCATCTTGATATGATCCTACATGAAATGATATACCATAAGGCTCTAATCATAATTCTTTTGCCTCTTTTACAAGTGAAAACGATGATGCTAAATCACATCAAAACTTTAAAGACAATGGCCGTCCAGATGAAAAATCATTTGTAACTGCTATTCTAAAATATACTTTTACTCCAGGAGCTGCTCTTGAAATCTTTAATAGATCCTCTTTACAATCAGTAGCAAAAATCCTTATTCATTTATCATAAGCATATTTTATATCTCTTTCTTTTTTTATAGTATTTCAATAAATCATATTGTTAATATCTCCTCATACACTAAGTACATCATCAAGTTCAAACACTGAAGCTACTTCAAATCAAGACCCATTTTCTACAAGTTCTTTCAATATATCTTTATTAGGACAAGCCTTTACAGCATAACGAATTTTAAATCAATGTGCTAGCGAATTTATTTCATTATAATTATTTTTTACCTTTTCTTTTGATAGTACCAAAAAAGGAGCACTTTTATCTTTTATAAATTCTTGTAAATTGTCCCAATCAGTATCACTGATATAGTTACTTCTATCAAGTGTAGAAGTATTAGAAAGCTCTTTACTCATAGTATGTATAAGGCTTAAAAAATAGCATAAAATAATTATAAATTATTAAATAACGATATTATATAAAGTTATTTTCAATTACAAGAAAATTTTAAAATTATACTTGAAAATAACTAAAACTATTTCATAGTAGATTTTTAAATAGAAAAAAGCCGGGGAATCCCCTGGCTTTTAAAGTGTTTTAATTTATTTTTTTTTGTTAATATAATTACTACATTCTATTACAACATGCTGTAAAAATCTTTTTCAAGTATTATAATTTACATTAATTTGTGGCAAACATTTTTTAATTGCTAAATCATTATATTTTTTTATATATGCTTTATCACATGATGAAATATCACATAAAATCATTTTTCATTCATTAAATACAAGCATTTTATCTCAATATGAAAAAAAAGCTCAGTTCATTACATTTAAATCAAAATCAGGAATTACAAAACTTTGTTTATAAGTTTTAACTCATGGAATCATTATGCTATAGGCTTCAGTTAATAAGTCTCATGTTATCCAATTAATAGGTAAATTATTATTTAATGATTCTGAAATAAATTTAATTATTTTTTTATCTCATGAAATATTTTTTCTTCAATCCAATATATCTAATACTAAGATTTGAATTTCTTCAATGTTTAACTTTGGATCTGAGTCTAAAGATCATATAACTAACTCATCATATTTTTCTATAAATCTATTTCTTAATTCTAATTCCATAATATATAATTATCCTAATATTAATTACTCCATTTAGCAATCTGTTCTTTCAGTCTTGTTCTCAAAAAATCACAAATTTCTTGTTTTTCAGTATCATCACCTTCTTCTCACATAATTTGTTCAATTGCATTAATTATTCCTTCCTCAAATAATTCTACCTTATTGGTATTATCAAATTCTGAATCTCAATTAAATATAGCAATATGACCATCTATTATTTCAGACATCTATTTTAAAGCCTTTTTTGACATGTGAATAAATAATTAACAAATAATAACTATACTAATTTAAATTTATTATATAATATATTAGTATTTGTCAATTTATTTTTGAAATTATTGAGTGTTATTAAAATTAAATTTTCCTTGGTATGTTATCAAATGTTATTTCTTCTAAACTATTCATAGTATCAAAATCAATACCTAATTCTTTTTCATATATTTGAAATGATGATCAAAAAACTCAATCATCAAAATTAAATCAAAGTTTCAGAGAATATTTCCTTACTATTTCTTCATTTTCTCACTCTATTTCTATATATGGTTTTAACCCTGGCCATAAATCAATCATAAATTCTATTTCATCATTTATTTTCCATATTTCCCTATACATTTCTTGATATGACTTTGATTTTAATCACAATTTTTTAAAAATATTTACCATTTCATTAAAATCTCAGACCTCAGTTTCTAGTTCACTTACTGAAGTAATATCCAAAATTCAAGACTTAGTTTCTTTATATGTACATGTTATTTTATCTCATTCATCCCTTACTCTTACATAAGAACCTTCTATTTTTAATGGATTATCAAAAACTACTCTTTT
>SAAG01000113.1 GCA_010119095.1 Candidatus Altimarinota bacterium | reverse complement strand
AAAAATCCAACAAGAATATGTAAACAACAAATGAGTAACAAAGATAAGAACTATAAGAGAAGAGTACACAGAAACAAATACCTACTACTACGAAAAAGACGAAAAAGGATCAATAACTAAGATAACTGACAAAGACTGAACAACAATAGAACAATACCTATACGATGCCTACGGAATACCATACACAAAAACACAAAGCTGAGAACTAGTAACGATCTCAAACCTAAAACCAAGCCTAATCTGAAATACTAGACTCTACACTTGAAGAGAATATGACAGATGACTACAATTATACTACAATAGAGCAAGGTATTATAACCCACAACTTAGTAGATTTATATCAAGAGATCCAATAGATATATCTGATGATGTGAATCTATATACCTATGTTGGGAATAATCCTATAAACTATATAGACCAAAGTTGAACGGAAAAGAAGTGGATAAAAGAAAATGAATGAAATGCTTGGTATTTTGATGAAGTAACAACTGATAACATAGTTTGACATGCTGGATTATATTTTATATATGGATGAAAGGATTATTTATTAAGTTTTTATCCAAATACAAATGGTAATGTTTGATCTTCCCAAACAGAAGATATATTTTTTGGTGTTCAAAACTCAAAAAACGATAATGAAAGTATAGAAAAAATAAGATTAGACTTGTTTTTAAATAAAAAAAATATGTATAACTATATTGAATTATGAAACGAAAACATAAATAGTACATGATTATATAATCGGTATAAAAAAGAGACTAGTAACCTGCCTTGATATAATACATTTGTAAATAATTGTAGTAGTGAAGTAAGAAGGGGATTAGTTGCAGCCTGATTTTTAGTAGATAGAGAAGAAGCTTTAAAAGAATCAATTAATGATAACTTATCGTTAACAAGCTGATATGTAGATAATCTTAAACTATTGTATAATGCTGGATCAACTATTATTCCAGATACTCCATTAACATTAAGAGAAGAAATAAATAAACAATTAATAAAAAACAATTTATTTGGTAACTAAAAAATTATGAAACTATTTTTTAAAATAATGTGATGAATACTTATTCTTATATTATTGATAACATGAAAAGCATACTATAATGTAAAATCTAAAGAATTAAAAGATTATTATATACAAGAAAAATTTGTGATACAATTTGAATGAGATGAAAATAAATATTTAGTAGATTTAAATAAAAACACATTTTTACAATATAAATGAGTTTTTAACGAAATTAATACCAAAAAATGGGATTGATGAAATTATTATGATTTAAATAAAAAATATTATATAAATTATAAATGATTGTATTCATCAGATAATAAACTAAAATATTACTTTTCTTGACCATGAATTATATCCCAAGATTTTTATTTTGATAAAAGTGATAAATATTTAATTAAAAAAGAATGATATATATTTTATTGATTAGGATGATTATTCTCAAAAAGAGGCTTTCCAATGATTATAAGTATAATAGAAAAAAATGACTGAAAGTATAGGTCAATAATATTAAAAGATAATTGAAAGCTAATGAGAGTAGAAAAAATTTTATGATATGTATTAGAATAATTATAAAATAATCTTGAATGATATGGGTAATAAAAAGAATAAAAAAATAAAGCAAATATATTGATAGATTTTATAGATAATTAACATCTTCAAAAATATAATTTATTTTTGTTATAAACAAATATGAAAAAACTATTTATAAAGGAACTACAAATATCAAATTATAAGTGTTTTGAAAAAGAAAATATAAAGTTTAATACTCCTGATTTAATAAACAAATGAAGCTGATTAAATATTTTAATTTGAGAAAATTGAAATTGAAAAACAACTATATTAGAAGCAATCAATTATATGACTTTAAATTCTTATTCGGCAGAAAATAAATTAAATATTTCAGATTTTAAAGATTATTCAAAAGAGATTATTATAAATGGTATTACAGAAGAAGAATTTAAATGTAAAATGGAATCGTTTTATACTTGATCATATTTTGAAAATAAATGATTTCAATTTATTGCTGAAAATAGAAAATTAAAAGAAAGATGAAAACTCTTATCATCTCCTTTTAACATTAAGAATAATTTTATTAATATAACTGATAATTATATTAAATCTGATTGAACTGATTCAGGTAAGCCAATTCCTTGGAATTACTGATGATTTGATAATAGAATTATAGATGATTGAGAAATTAATATATTTCTTTTTGATAAAAATAGAAATAGGCATTCAAATACATGAAGCTATAAAACTACTTTTGATAAAATTACTGATGATTTAAATTGGAAGTTTATTAATAATATAAGTGATGAAAATAAAAAAGAACTTATAAATAATATATGTTGAGAATATTTTAAAAATGTTTTGGATATATCACAGAAATGAACTTGAAAAAAATTATGAAAAGAAATGAGTAATTTTTTTGAAAACAAAGATTTTGAAAATCTAAAAATAGATTTGTTAAATCTTTTACATCCATTTTCAAGTTCATTTTTTACAATTAGAGAAGATAGTGATTTAAAACAGATAAATATAAGAGATTTGTGAAGTTGAGTTGAGATAATATTATCTTTATTATTAGTGAGAAGCATCGCTTGAGAATCTAAAGGCTCTATTATTTATTTAATTGATGAACCAGAACTACATTTACATCCTAAAGCTCAGGAACAATTATTAGAGTTATTACTTGAGGAATCAAAAAATAAACAAATATTTATTTCAACACATTCACCATATATGTTTAAAAATTGTTTATCATATAAATGAGTTTGATTATATATTTTGAATAAAAATGATAAATGAAAAATTGAAATACATAATTCTCGTAGTAATTGATGGGGATTATTTCCTTGGAGCCCATCTTGGTGAGAAATTAACTATTATTCCTATAGTTTACCTACAGTAGAATTTCATAATGAATTATATGGATTTATTCAAGAAAGAACTTGAAGCTATAATGAAGATTTAATGGAAAAATATTTTGTAAATCAATCTTGTAAAAAAAATAAAGTTTGGAAAAAATTAAAAAATTGAACTGTTGAACCGTGATACAATATTTCTCTACCTTGATACATAAGAAATCGTATTCATCATCCAGAGAATACTAATAATATACAAGAGACAATTGATGAGTTAAAGGAATCAATTAGTTTAATGATAAGCATAATAAAAACTAACAAGTTATAATTTATGAAAACCCTATGAAATGGTGTAGAAACAAACTACACATATGATACATTAAATAGATTAGAGACACTAAACAGCAATACCTACACCTACGACCCAAACTCTA
>SAAG01000112.1 GCA_010119095.1 Candidatus Altimarinota bacterium | reverse complement strand
GAAAAAAATACAACAAAAAATATTATAATTAGGTAAAGGTGATTTTTTTCTCTGACCTGTATTAATTTTTGTTCAGATTTATTGTATTTAGTTTTAATTGCAAGTGCCTGATTGCTGGTAATCTTTGAGAAAGATTTAATATATGAATAATATGCTTTTTTATAATAAGCATATGCTGTACTTATGTCTCCTTTGATTGAAGAAAGCTCTGCCAGAAATTTATAATATGCATGCACGGATGAGCTATTCGTACTATCAACAGATTCAACTGCTCGTATACAGTAGTATATAGAACTATCAATCAAACCGAGATTCTTGAAATTAAGCGATATTCTATAGTAAATAGATGACATGTCTATCATATTAAATTCCGAGTATTTAGGAATTTTACTTAATTCTTTTAAAAAATGATTTGCTCTGTTATATTCTTGTTTTGCTGTAAAATAGTAATATAATGCCTCATTTTTCTCATATATTTCAACTAGGTTTGTAGTGTTATTATTAATGTATGGTTGAATATAAGATAAGGCCAGAGAGATTTTTTTTTGTGAAAGAGTTGTATAAAATAATTCATATCTTATTTGCTGAGTTTCATTAGAGTCTTTTATTCTCATGCAAATCTGTAATCCATGATTAAGATCCTTTTCTGCTTCATTTAACTGATTCTTTATTCTTTTAATTTTCCCTAAATATTTATATAGTATAGTTTCTGTTGCCGGGTCGTATATATGATATTTATCGTATATACTTTTAGCCTCATAAATATTTTGTTGAGCTAAAGAATCAAGTTTATATGAGTTATATCTAATTACACCTTTGTATAAAATACAACGTATTAAATTACGATGATCGCTTTTATCTTTATACCATTCTTCGGACAAAAGTAATAATGAGTCTTCTTTATCTTCTATATGGCATCTTTCTCTACCTATGCTTCTTAATAAATAGTAATAATATAGATTGCCTCTATTAAAGTGTTGATATTCGATCTTGTTTAATGAATCTAGTGCTTTATGTGGATTAATTGTCATACCAATATCTATACCTTGAAGAGTATTATAGATATGATCTTGCTCATTACTTTGAGCACAACCGGTAAGCAGATAAAATCCCAATATCACAAATACACATAGTCTTGTCAATAGCATATCTTAAGTATTTGAAGTCAAAGATAATAAAAAACTCATACCGTCTAATGTCCTTATATACTATTTGTTATGCGATTTAAATAATAATCAAATCTTTTTGCTTTTTTATTAATCCGCGCTTTTCTAAAAGGACTGCCGATTTGTGAATATAATAATTGACTAAACTATTTAAAAATTCTATTGAAGAATTAAAATTTACCATAAGTTAATTTCAAAGAGGATCACTTCAATTTTAATTTTTCCCATATCTGTTTGTTTTTGTTACCCAAAAGTAATCCTTCGCTTCTTCAGGTAACCAGAGGATAAGATATATTTTTGTTAGAAATAGCAAAATTTCGATACTACCTGTCATTCTATGGGGAGATATAATCTTCAAATGACAAAATTTAAAAGCAACCTATCATATTTCGCTGAATCCAATTACTATTGCAAAAAAGTCCTAATTGCAATGAAGCAGGAGGACCGATTAATGCATACTTACATTGTCGGAAAAACTGGGACGGGTAAAACGACACTCTTACAAACCTTGATGATTCAAGACTTGTTGTTTGGTCGTGGTGTCTGTGTCTTTGATATTCATGGAGATTTAATAAATAAAATATACTCATACATTCCGAGAGAAAGATTACAAGACGTGATATATCTAGATATTACTGATCCAAAACAGCTATATCATTTCAACCCATTTATTAAAGTTCCATATGAAGAAAGGCAACTAGTAGCTTCCGGCATCTTAGATGTTTTTGAAAAACTATGGAAATCAGCATGGGGGTTAAAACTTGAGCACATTCTAAGATATGTGTTACTTACTCTTCTCGACCAAGAGAAAGCATATATGTCTGATGTAACTAGGATTCTTGATGATGAGGATTTTAGAAATGAATGTGTAAAGAATGTTGTTAATGATGATATTAAAAGATTCTGGACTTCTGAATTTAAGAATTATTCCAAAGGTGACTTATTACCTATTTACAACAAGGTGGGGGCTTTTATGGTCTATCCATCCATAAAGAGATTGCTAATTGAAAACACAAATGAAATTTCATTTAGAGATATTATGGATAAGAGAAAAATCCTTCTGATTAATATCTCCAAGGGATCTTTAGGAGAAAATGTTTCTTCATTACTTGGATCACTTATTCTAAATTCAATCTCTTTCGCTGCTTTTTCTAGGACAGATACAAAAGAATTTAACAGAGTTCATTTCTATGTCTACCTTGATGAGTTCCAAAATTACACCACTCCAACCCTTGTCAACATGCTTTCAGAGTTAAGAAAATTCAAATTAGCTTTAATAATGGCTCATCAATATCTTGCTCAGCTTTCCGATGATATCAGAGATGCAGTTTTGGGTAATGCCGGCACTTTAATTTCTTTCAGATTAGGCGTGACTGATGCCACATATTTTGCCAAAGAATTCTATCCGTTATTTGATGTTCAAGATTTGGTCAACTTACCAAACTATGAAATCTACCTGAAACTTATGATTGATGGAACTCCATCTGTTCCATTCAATGCCAAAACGATAAAATGGGCAGATTGACAAATAATGCATTCTATTAGAAGGTTAAATCTAAGAGTAAAATTCCCATAAATCTTTAAAAAAATAATTATGGGAAAAATTAATGAAATCTATGAAGTGGAAGTTACATATAAACGGCCAGTTCTATCTTCAATGAAGAAAGTAATCTCTTGTGAGGATGCGATAATTATCTTCAAAGACTTGATCACTGAAGGTAAAATGGATTTGAAGGAATTCTTCTTGTTGGCATTATTAACAAGAAATCATCATGTCCTTGGTGTAGCAGTCTTAAGTGTTGGCAATACAAATTGTACAACAATAAGCACTAGGGAGGTATTGCAACTTGCAATTAAAACTAACTCTTCTGCAATAATTATGTGCCATAACCATCCAAGTGGAAATTTGGAACCATCACAAAACGACATTGAAATAACTAGGAGAATTAAGGATTTGTGTGAATTATGTGACATAGCTCTTCTAGACCATATTATTATCACAAGTGAAGGTCATAGTTCTTTTATTGAAAGAGTGTAAAAATGAGGGTGACTAAAAAGAGATTTTTAGTTCCCCTCTTTTTCTTTTTCTATGCAACTAGGTTTTTCGAAAAGAAGCCAATTTTCTCAGTTGACACATTGATTCTTTGTTGAAAAAGCAATTTTTGGGGGC
>SAAG01000111.1 GCA_010119095.1 Candidatus Altimarinota bacterium | reverse complement strand
TTGTCATTTTACAAGTAATTTACAGTAAAATTCTCTTTGATTTAGGTTTGCTAGATCATAACTTTTTATGTATGGATCAAAGTGTTTTTCCATATAGATAGCATCTTCACTTGATATTCTAAAACTTACTAGTGTTCATACATTTCAGAAAAGCGCATCGCTTAGATTAGGTGGAATTTGTTTAATAAATTGGTGAGCAACAGAAAGCGATAATCAGTATTTTCTGGCTTCTGAAAGTATCTCTCAGAAAGTGTCAGTTGCAAAGTTTTGAAACTCATCAACATACAAGAAAAAAGGAGTTCTATCATTTTTTGACATTCATTGTCTTCACATCGCTGCTTGGAATATCTTAGTTACGAAAATAGCTCATAAAAATCACATTATTTCAGCTTGCAGTTTTCATTTTGGAAGTTTTACTAACAGTATCTTTTGTTCGTTCATCATCTCGGCAAAATCAAGTTTATTTTCATGACTTGAAAATATATTTTTCAGGATATCAACTGAAAGTAATTGTCATACTTTGTTCAGGATTGGCATTATAGCTTCAGTATTGAACTGTTGACTCCATCAAGCAAACTCATTTGTCCAAAAGTTTCTAACTACATCGTCTTTTATATGCTCAATCATATCGTATCTAAAGTCTTTATCTGTCAAAGCTCTGATTATATCAAATAGAGTAGAATTTGGTTTGTCTAAAAGTGCTAAAAATATCATTCTAAGCACATGTTCAAGTTTCGCATTCCAGTTTGCTCAAAAGAATTTGTAAAATATATCAATAAATCATTTAGCAAGTATCTGTTTACTCTCAGTTTTCTTGATATCAAGTGGGTTAAAACAAAAAGGGAATTCTGAGTCAGTAGGATCAAAGATAATTACATCTTTCATTCTCTCTTTTGGAATATGTGATATTACCTCTTCAATCAGATCTCCATGTGGATCAATCAGTCAGATTCATTTTCAGTGTTTCAGGTCATCTATTACCATACTTGTCAGGAATTTTGATTTTCAAGTTCAAGTTTTTCAGATTACATAGACATGTCTAAGTCTATCTTCATCATAAATTCAAACAGGAACTTTTATACTTCTAAAATCAGAAGTTCAAACTATATTTAAATCATTTGGATAATTTTTTGGGATTATCTCACCATTTGGAAGTGTATCAAAATCAAAAGTCGGTACTCAAATAGGCAGAGAAAGCTTTTTTGCAGTAACTTTTAACAGAGAAGTTTCACTACTTGGCTTATTTGGAAAATGAAAAATAGATGAGATTTCTTCATGAGTACAAATATAATTATTTTTGATTTCACTTATTCAAAATGGCTTGATTTGATTTATATTTCTTATAATATTTAACTTAAATTGATTCAGAGGATAATTCTTGAAAACCAAGAAATTATTAAAAAGTCATTTAAGCTTTCATTCTGCTGAAGCTTTAGATTCTCATTGAACGACTATGTAAAACTTTGTTTCAAATAATTCTTGTTCAAGTTTGTATTTATAGTATTTATCTCACAATCCTTTCCATCATTTCTGAATCTTATGATTTAGCATATATTTAAAAAATGTAAAAGTCAGTTTAAACTTAAGCATCATAAATTTATACTTTGATTTAACAAAAAACTTAAAACTCTCTCAGTGAAGTGGTTTAATCTCAGTAAATACTCCAACTTTGTCTTTTATAATAGAGAAGTTTTCAAAGCTTCTAAACATATTAAATACAAACTCAGTATTGTCAGTTGTAGAATATTTAAAAGGATAAAACCAAGAGTTTTCTAGTGTCAGTTCTCATATAACAGTTCTTTTTTCATCAAAATTCCAAACTCATTTATCATCAGCTACAATTTGAAAGTCATTAAAATAAGTATAAAATTGTGATTCAAAAGCCGAATAAACAGCATCATCAGAAGTATAACTATAAAATATTTCTCACCCTGAATAATTGATCCCAAAAATCATTTTTTTCCCTCCAAGAGTTTTTCCTACATCCTTCAAAAAGTCATCAATGTACTTTTTTCATTTAGTGTAAGAATGATAGATTTTTATTAAGTGAGTTTTATACATAAAAAAAGGGATACGAAAGTATTAAAAATATCTTATTCAAATCACATAAAAAATCAAATTAATCTTGACAAATTAGATATTTATCCTATTGGCAATTTAGTAAATCTCTTTATTATAACACTCCTCACAATAAACTATTTCTGGACTTCAAGGAGCATAAGTAGTTTTTATTTCTTTACTACAATTATCACACTTTCTATCAAATATGATTCTCTGATTTTTAGATTGCAGTCTGTGTTTATATCTAGTGTCATAATGAAATCTTGGAATTGAAAAATAATGTCACTACTTATTCAGTAGTGACATTATTTTTCAATTCCTTTTTTACCTTAGTAAATATTTCTTGGCTTTTTTCTAAATTTGTTCACTTGGGAACTTTTCGTAAAATTGGATCAGGTAATCTTAATGATCCAAGTTTTAGCATTTCATTTGATGATTTAGTTGTATATGAATAATTACTATTCTCATTAATAGCTTGTAATACCTCAAAATATGTATTTTCAGTAACTGTTCATTCTGGGATAGTTAATACAATATCTTGCCAAGAATCATAAATTTGTCCTCATTTACTATCAATCCATCAAGATGCAACTACAGTAGTTTCCATATAAATAATATAACCACTTATAGTTTTATAATTATTACTTTTTTTATCTATTATTTTTATTTCAATTTTAATAGCTTGAGTTTCTGTTTCCTTAGGAATGTTTAATGTAATTATTCATTCATCATTTATATTCATATCAGATGGCCCATTTATTAATTCAAAAGTATAGTTATAATTATCTTTAATATTATAAAAATTATTGAATATAAATATCTTTGAATGTAACTCAGTTCATTTAAATCCTGTTAAAAGATTATTATCTCAAAAACTGATATTAAAATCATTAAAATTATTATTAGAGACTTCAATATATTTATTGTTTATTTTATAATAAACATAATTAATTAACTCGGATTTTTTTTTAATTTTATTTTCATTTTGGATTTGATCTAACCTTGTTAACAATTTTTCATAAATTAGTAACTGTTTTTCTATATCTTTTTCTTCAATTTTATTATATAATTTTTCAAGCACTAAATTTGTTTCTTTTATTTTTTTATCATTTAAATCTGCAAATACAAAAGAAATACTTGATATAAATAATAAAAGTAATATAAATAATTTTTTCATATTAATTAAATTTCAAAGTAAAATTATATGTACTAATCTGTACAAAACTATCAGGTTGTGTAGTAAATTTTCATAAAATCACTACAAACAGAAACATTATATAAAAAAAAGATTTATTATCAATAGATTTTCT
>SAAG01000110.1 GCA_010119095.1 Candidatus Altimarinota bacterium | reverse complement strand
CCTGGGTCTTTTATCAAACTATCTCAAACTTCTATAGGACTTTCATTTTCTCAAATACCATGTAAAAACATATTCATAACTGCCAAACGAGCAGTTCAAGCAACAAGTTCTTGTCCATAAACAACTTCTGTTTTTAGTTTCTTTTGTTCATCTTTATCAAGATTTCATTTTCTCAATATAAAATCATGTGCTTCAAGTAAGAAACCTCAAGTCCCACAACAAGGGTCAAAGATAGTATCATCTATACTTGGATTTAATACTTCAACTATTATTCTGATTATGCTTCTTGGAGTAAAGTATTGTCATGCTCCTGATTTAGTATCTTCTCCTACTTTTGCTAGAAGTGATTCATAAATTTCTCATTTCACATCTACTCAAAGAATGTTCCAATTGATTTTTCAGATTTCGTTTACAACTCTTTTTAGTTTTGCTGGATCACTTATTTTGTTTTGAGATTTTCTAAAAATAAGCCCTAGCATTCAGTCTGCTTTTGCAAGTTCTTCAAGTGTGTGTCTATAATGTCTTTCTAAATCATCTCAATCAAGTTTAGCTAAACTTTCCCAATTTAAGGATTCGGGAATTTTACTTTTTTCATTGTAAGGAGCTTTTGTTTTTTCAAAAGCCATTTTTAGGAATATTAAATAAGTGATTTGTTCAAGATAATCACTTGTAGAAATTCAATCATCCATTAAAATTGAACATAATCACCATATTTTTCATGAGATTTGGTCTTTGTCGATTGTCATAGGGAGATTTAAGTTAATAAATTTACAAATTCTTTAATATATATTAATTTATTTTTTCATACTTTTAATGATGAAATTATTTTAATATCTTCTAGCTTTTTTATTTGTCTGTTTGCTGTAGCTCTTGCTACTCATAAAAGTTTTTCAAATTCTCAAACTGTTAAAAAAGGATTTGAAAATAAGATATTTGTTATCTTGTGATAATCTAGATTTTGTGATGAAAGCTTTTCTTCGATTTCATTCATTAAGTCTTTTATCTTAATAATCTTTTCACTAGTATTTTTAGATTGAGAAATAATTCAATTAAGTAAATATATGATAAAATCAGAATAATCTCAAGTCTCAGTAGTTCTTCATAATAATTTATAATATTCTTGTTTTGTTTTATTTATATATTCACTTAAAAAAAGTATTGGATAATCAAGTTTTTTAGCTAATACAAGATATAGCACATTCAACATTCTTCATGTTCTACCATTTCAATCATAAAAAGGATGTATTGATTCAAATTGGTAATGAATAACGGGCATTTTTATAAGAGCATCTATATCATCATCAAAATTATTTATAAATCTTTCTAAGTTTGTAAGTAATTTAATTATATTATCTTCTCAAGTTGGAGGAGTATATAAAACCTCTTTCATACTATTTGCAATAACTGTTCATGATAATTTTCTGATTCATGCATTATTTGATTCAATTATACTTTGTAGTTCAATCAAAAAATTGTATCAAATTCATCAATCATTTTTCAATTTTTCAAAACCTGTTAAAATAGCATTATGATAGTGTAATACTTCTTTTTCAGGTCACTTTATTAGATTTTGAGATAAGGCATTTGCTTGAAGAACTTTTAAAGTTGTAGTATTAATATTTTCTATAGCAGATGATTCTACTGATTCTTTTATCAAAAGTGGTGAAATAAGTATTTCAAGATTTGGTATAAGATAAGATAATCAATTTAGTTTTGATATTTCTTCACTTGCTTTAATAGCCAGTTTTAAAAAGTCTTTTTTATCATAATCAAAATCTCAAGGTAATAAAGGTAAGTCATTGTAAGGATTTGTTTTATCGTACATACTTAAATATTAATTGTAATAATAGATAATTTACCCGTTATATTTTAAAAGTCAAATTATATGTATCATTTTTTATGTTTTTTGATACATATCGTATTCATATGTATCACTCATGAGACATGTTCTTTTTATATATATCATGAATCGATATTTTTGATACATGAAGATATGTAATGTAAACAGTTTTTAACTTTCTTTTACCAATTTTCACTCAAAAGCTTTTTTCAAGATAGATTGTTTTAGATTTTCAGCTTTGCGAATATTATCATTCACGATTTTTTCTAGTTTTTCTACTACTGAAAGTTTTGATTCTACTATTTTTACTATTTCGTTTTGTTCTGGGAGTGGTGGGAGTGGGATTTGTAATCTTCTAATATCTTCTAAATGCAGATGCTGAACAGCAACTCATTTTGATTTAGACTTTATTTGTTTTTGTCAAACATCAGAATTTACAAATAGACATATATATTCAGACATCTTTTTATCAATAGTTTTTAGTATTGCTAAACTTTCAAATATACTATATTCTTCATCTAAATTGAAAACGGTTGATTGTCATATACTTCAACTTTTAGCTATGAATACATCTCATTTTTCAAGTTGAATTTTTTTATTAAGTTCAAAATGTTCTTCTTCTAAAATGTATTTAAAATCATCTACAATTAATTTATAATCTTTTATATTTTTTGCAGATATAAATTTTACAACTTTTTTTCAATTTATGTCATCTTCTTTAATATAATTAGGGGTTTTATGTGTTCAATCAGTAATTTTATTTGTAATTTGTTCCAAATTACACCATTCCCACACTTCAGGCAATTTTATATTTAGTAAATCTTCTTTTTTTATTCACTCTGGTTCTTTGTATTTTTTTCATGGATTTTCGGCTAAAAACTTTTCTTTTCTTTCTTGTAGGATTTGATTTAAAAGTTGTCATCCTGAAACAAGTTCAGGATCTTTAAAAAATTCTTTTCTCCACTCTTCTGTCAATTTTCACTCAACTGCTGATTTTAGTACTGATGCTTTATATTTTTTTAGATTTTCTTTTGTTCTTTTTAGTGAAGCAAGTCATTCATCAAGACGAGAAAATTGTTTTTCTATTTCTTGGACTATGAGGTGTTGGGTTGGGATAGGAGGAAGAGGGATTTTTATTTCTTCTAAATCCTTTCAGCTAATATTTAAAACAGCAACTCATTTTGCTTTTTCTTTAAGTTGGTTTTCAATTATTGGCAAATAGTATAAAACAAATTTTGAGTAAACTTTATCACTAAAAGAAAGTTTTCAAACTCGTTGATTTTGTAATGCAGGTTCTTTTAAATCAAAAAAACAATATTTTCATATATTTCATGACATTCAAATTAATATATCTCATTCTTTTAAGATAAACTCTTTTTTATCTTTTAAAAACTTCTCATCAACATAAACAGCTTTATTTTTTGAAATACTATTTCAATCAAGATTAGTTTGTCTAACTAACAAAATACCTGATTCTTTATAATCAGTTTTTTTGAAAGCATATCAGTTAAAAAGTTTTAGTATGTTTTTTAATGGTGTTTTTGGATACATGGTTT
>SAAG01000109.1 GCA_010119095.1 Candidatus Altimarinota bacterium | reverse complement strand
TTTCAGCCATTGTTTTGTTAAATAATAAACTTAGGAAATACAAAAACAAGAATAGTAATCTTGTAAATAAAACAATTGTTATTGAAGAGGAATTTAATAAATTGAAATTTGTAAATGAAATAAATGAGGTTTCTCTAGGTCTTTTAAATCAATTAATTCAAAATTTGGCTAAAGAGGCAGAAAGAAATCGGATTAAGGCAACAGATATATCTGAGAGATTAGATGATTTTGTATCACAGACAAAACGAATGTCAAAGTTAAAATTTTCAGAAATTGTTAAGAATAATCTCATCACTAACGATCCTAGAATCTCGCAAATTAATTCGCTTACTGATTTTGAAAGAATAATTTTTGTTTTGTTGGAAAATGGGTATAAAGTAAAAGAAATCGCATTAATGCTAGACAGAACTCCTTCATGTATTAGTGGTGAGAAGAATAGAATTAAGGAAAAGATTCTTAAACACACAGAGCTAAAATTTGATCCTAAAACTAGTTTTGCAATATTCAAATAAACTATTTTTATCTAAAAATAGTTTCTATGCATCTTATTTTCAATTTATTATGTTTTTAAACTGACTGTTTTTGTCTAAAAGGGGCGTCTGACTACTTTACATTACAATAATCAGTATCTTAGTATATTATAAGTACTATAAATTATGTATGGCATTCTAAAAAACTATCTACCAAAAATGCATAGAGTATTTTTTTTAATATTCTTTTGTGTTCTAATCCACTTTTCAAGTATTTGTTTATCGCAAGAAAAAAGAGAGTTAAAGGCGGCAGTTGTAGTTCATAAGATTGATGATCCTAAAAAGGTTATGAAAATAATCTCTTCCAACTTCAGTAAACAATACTCTAAACAACACGAAATTTCCAAAATGGAATCTTTTCGTGCCATCAAGGCAAATGGAAAATTTATTGATTTCAAGGCCGGAAAAGGATTCTATCTTTCCAGAAAATACGATCCTAAAAGCAAACAGGGTGAGTTTTCCTCATTTTATTATATAGATCAATTTTCCTCACAATCATACACTTCAGATGGGACTGAAATTTTAGAGCCAGATTATATTTTTGCCAGATACCCCCTACTATATTCTAACTACATGGATTTTAACCTTTGTACAGTAATCCTGACAATGGTATATTTTTCGCCTTTAAATTCTTTCCAATATAAAAATTTTGAATACTCATTTTCTAATGAATCTGGAGTTATTCACTTCAAATCAATTGAGAAAAATGTTCCTAAAAAATGCAAGATAAGGTGTGAGGGAGATTTATTCTATGATGTTGAGACAATGGTTTTAAAGCGAATAATTTTCACAACATTTGACTCTTTTGTCTGGGTTCAAAGTGGAAGTTTTGCACACTCAAGTTCTGTTATTGCAGATTTTGATTATAACAACAATCCCTACATCAAATCTCTTTTTTATATTAGGAAATGGGACAAAACAACCACTGATCAAGCAAGATACTCATTTCCCCCCACCAGAAAAAATCCCGTGAAAAATAATCTTGAAGAGTACTATTTTGCAAATTTCGGAGCTCCTAAATTTTACATGAATAACAACATGCAAGTCCTGGATCATCGGACATATCAGCGCAGACCGGATGTAGACAGTGTCTTCAACAGTTTGTCCGGATCTTTCATGAGGCATGAATTTTCGCCATATACCCCGGAATTATGGAATAACATCTCATCTTCAAAAGTTGGGAGCTTTCCTCTAAACCAAGCTATAAAAGAGCTAGATTTAAAATGTGCCATGAAAGAACAAGTGTCAAGATTCTTGAATTACGAACCCACTAATGAGGATTTCAAGCGACTATCCGCTATGGCCGAAGGGTCAATTGACAAATATCTCCAGAACTATGATATTTTCCTTTCATACTACAAAGAAATATTAAAAAAAATGAAGAAATTATATGAAGAATAGTTTATATATAGTATTGGTAATCATTCTTTTTTCTTGTAAGTGGCAAACAAAAGAACAGTCATTGCTAATCAATGGGAAACAACAAATAGCGATAAACTCTGTCGATTCTATTATTGTTGATGCAAGAAACATGTCTCTATCAGGATTCTGGGTAACTGATGGTAGATATCTGTATTACAAAGACAATAACATAGTGACGATTAAGAAATATTCTCCAGACGGTATTGAATGTGAAAGATATTTCTCCAGAGGCAGAGGCCCTGAAGAGATGCTTAGACCGCCACTTGCTTTTAAACGTTTTGATAATGGTGATTATATATATATCGATTATGATTCTCAATTCTTTTATTTTGATTCACTTATGAATAAAAAGTGGACTTATAATTTTTATAAGGTTGGAGAACAAAGTGGGACTGTGTTTAGACGAAATCTATACAATAATCCGGATCCAAATGAAGTATTAATGTATGAGCTTTCTTCAAATGAAAACCAAGTTGAATTATTGGGAGACAATATTATTTTCCCAGTCACAACAGAGCACATAAAATATAATGGCTTTTATAAAAAATCACGAGCTAAAGAGTTCTATAAGTATTCTTACCACTTAATGGCTTTAAATAAGAATACTTTTAAAAAAGAGATTTTTGGAAAGTTTCCTTCAAAATACCACAAACATATGTGGTCAAATTTCATGGATTGTCACATAACAAAAGATGATTCTTTGTTGTATGTTTCCTTTGAGGCTGATCATAAAATTTATGTATACAACAAAGATCTTAAGCTCGTTTCTTCCTTTGGTGTTAAGGTAGAAAATATTGAGTCCTCCTATCCTGAAAGATACACATTTGAGGAAGCTACAAATAATCAAAAAAAAGACAGAGAGACTCATGGATTTTATTCTAGCATCTATTTCATTAATGACTATTTATTTAGGATTTACCATACAAAATATAATAAAATTGGGATGCAAGTATATTCAGACCGAAAATTGATATCCGACAAAATCATAAATTATGAAATTTTTGAGTTTATAGGATACATCAAACCATATTATTATGTTAATACCAAATGTGACATTGATAAAGAGGTATATATAATCACTAAGATTTTTATTAAATAGAGAAATGAAAAATAAAATATTTAGTTGCATACTAATGATAATAATATGTGGCTCTATATATGGTCAAACTCCAAGCTTGCGTTTCTTAACAAAGAGAATAATCAATATGGGGCCACTTAGTAAAGATACAATCATTAAGAAATCATTTAGCTTCGTAAATGAGGGTAATAGGGTTCTTTATATCGAAAAAATTTATAAGTCTTGTAGCTGTACTAGTGTTGTTCTCAATAAAAAACAATTTTTTCAAAATGAAAAAGGAGTAATAGATGTTACTATAGACACCAAAAATAAAATTGGAGAACAAAGTGTTACTGTTCATCTAATTGCAAACACAAAAGAAAGTGACCATATTATAAAAATATGTTATTTTATTAACTAAACC
>SAAG01000019.1 GCA_010119095.1 Candidatus Altimarinota bacterium | reverse complement strand
CGAGCCATAAATGAGATAAAAAAGAAAGTATAAAAATTGTTTTATACTTTCTTTTTTATCTCATATAGGATGTTTTTAACAGTTTCTTCAACACTTACATTATTTTGTATTTGTAAAACTCTACTAGTTTCTCATTGGTAAGATTCAGGAACTATTCAGGAATTATAGTAGTGGTTTATAGTTTCAATCATTTTTATTATATGTTCATCTATGTGTTTTCCTCATCTTTCATTAAGTCTTTTGATAATAACAGAATTATCTGCTTGCAGTTCAATTACTATATCTGGTTTTGGGAGTGATTTAAATTGAAGTTTAAACATATCATTAAAAGTTTCTAACCACTTTCATTTAAGTTTTATATCTGAAAATATAAGTGTTTGAGTCAGTGCAAAATCAAATACAATAGGGAATTTTTTTGAGTGAATAAACGCTTTTATAATTTGTGCAACATCTGTTGATAAAAAAAAATTTTGATTATTTCACCATAGGGTAATGTCGTTTACTTTGCCTCAGGTTCATTTTATTACTTTTAGACATGGATTTAATTCTGGAAGTTCAGTATAAAGCTTTGCTCAAAGTAATTCAGCTACCTGTTTTGAAATAGTTGACTTTCATATTCCAGCAGGACCTGTAAAGGCAATAACAGGATTACGCTTATTGTATTTTAGAAAATCTTTGAGAGTCATTTCTATATCAGGTAGATTTATAATTGATCCATAATCGTTTGTTTCAATGATATTCATTTTGTTATTTTAAATACTATCATTATCTATAATAAATGTATATTATAATATGTCAAATATATAATTACAGAAATGATGTATTGCATCAAGCATTTTTTTATAATCTAATTTTTTTGTAAACAATTTTTAATGCACTTGGTATAAATACTAGTGTTATTGTAGTTCACAAGATAAGTCATCATGCAAATGATAGAGCAAATGCTCTCCACATCTCATCTGAAGCAGCTAATACAAATAATCACATTGCAGTAATTGTTGTAGTCAAGAATACTGGTTCTAGTCTTGATTTTACGGATTCCATAATTATTCATTCTATATGTAAAATTCATTCATTATTTTCAAGGAGCTCATTGAATCTATTCAATAGATATATGATATGAGCTAATCATACTCATATAAGACCGAAAAGTCATATTCCAACGAGCATACTTAGAGTTTGTCAGCTTATTAATAGGAAAAACAGAGCTCAAGTTAAGAATAGAGGAATAGTCAATAACATAATTATTGGTTGTGCAAAATTACCAAAATTGAGTACTAAAATCGCAAATAATAGTATAAATCAAACTAAAAATGCTAATCACATATCTTTTCATGATTGAGTCATATCTTTTACATCCGCTCAATAGGCCATTTGTACTTTAGGATATTTTGTTACTACTTCATTTATTTTTCCAGTAATTTCTGATAATGCAATAGTGGGGTCTTTGTTTGATTCGACTTTTAAAATTAATCATCATTCTAAGTGTCTTATACTTTTTATCTGAGGCTCCATTTTTATTTCTTTTATTACATTTGAGACATATATATTTGTTCATGGAATCATTAGATCTTTGAAATTGATTGTTTGTCCAGAGTTACTATAGTAAGAGATGTATCATTTTACTGGGATTATATCTTTTCAGAAGTCATTTATATTTGCTAGAGGAATACCATTTCATTTATAATCAGTTAGATAGTTGGCTCCTGTAGCTTTTTGATTTATTCAAAATAGAAATAAATCCAATTCTTGGGCTGTTAGATTTAATTGTTTTAATTTATCTAGATCATAAACTATTTTTGCTTTTCAGTTTGTGTATTCCAAACTACTACTCCATCAATAAGTTCATGGGACACTTTTAAGTTTTGGAAGCATTTTATTATATTCTTCTGCTAACAATTTTAGTTCGGATGTAGTTTTTCATGAAGCAGATAGATTGAAACTTATGTCTTTTCACTCACTTGGTCAAGATTTTTGTATAAAAACAGAAATATCATTTAGTTTATTATTTATATCTTTATTTGCTGCAATTTTTTTATTTAGATAATCATTTAATTTTGGGAAAATAAATATAGCATTGTCTTTATTGTCTCTTTCTTTTGTACTTGTTAGTACAATATTAATCTTTGTTAAATCAGGATTAAAACTAGTTCTATAAAAAGTATTATCAAGTGGGGATGTCGATTGTTGATCTCATAGACTTAGCTCGATACTTTTTACAACTCAATTATGATTATCTTTGAAAAAGTCTTTGATATATCAATGTATTTTTGATGTTATTTCTTGGTTTTGACTCAAAGTAACATCTCTATTGTATTTGATATTTACATAGATATTATCTTTATCAGTTAGAGGCATAAAATCCACTGATCAAAATTTAACAAAAGTGAAAAGTGTAATTATAAAAAATGAGTAGAAAAATATAACAAAAAATTTTGGATAATTTAGAATAAATTTATAAAGTGTATCAAAATTGGTACTAAATTTTTTGAAAAATATTATTATTTTGTTTTCAACATGTTTACCTTTTTTTGGTTTAAAATCCATATATGATAATACCATAGGTAAGAATACAAAGGCAACAATTATTGAGATAAACAATGTAACATTTACTGTTACTGGAAGAAATTTTAAAAATTCTCAGATTTTTCAGCTTAAAACAAATCATAGAGGTAAAAACATAGAAATAGTTACTAGATTTCATATAAGTAAAGGTTTCCAATACATTCAAAGAGTATGTTTTATAGCTTCAATTTTTGGTAGTCATTTTCTTAATCAATCTTGAAGTCA
This sequence comes from Candidatus Altimarinota bacterium, assembly GCA_010119095.1. Lineage (GTDB taxonomy): Bacteria > Patescibacteriota > Gracilibacteria > BD1-5 > UBA6164 > Altimarinus. The sequence goes on along the minus strand of SAAG01000019.1, from coordinate 14,651 downwards.
TTGTGTCATAACAATTAAGTTGTCTACCATTATTCATAGGCTGAGATTTAGAGCAACACTAACCATACTATTAAAAGTATATCCATATGCTTTTAATATAATAAAGGTAAATAGGTAAACAAAAGGAAATGTTATAGCAATTGCTAATGATCATCTCAATCACAAAAATATCGTTGCTACAATCAATATAAGGATTGAGGTGTCTTTAAATCAAGCAACAAATGAATCAAAAGTTTGATTAATCATTATTTCTTCAGAATACATTTCTTCGTATGAGATTTTATCATCAATTGACTTAGATTTTGATTCACTTAGATATTGTTTTACTCATGTAATAACTTGTCATATATCTGATCAGGGAACTTTGTATACCATAAATGTAACTGCATTATCTCAATTAACATAAGATAATCTTTGGTAAAAAGGATGTGTAATATTGACTGTTGCTAAATCTTTTAATTTTAAAGTATTTCAATTTTGATTTATAAGTGGTACATTTTCTAGAAAATCTTTAAAATTAGATAATTTTTTATCTAGATTATCTCATATCTTATCATAAGTTCTAACTTCAAAACTATATAGATTTCAATCTAATCTCTTTTTATCAATAGGTGTTTGAGAGATACTTTGAGAGATAATACTTGTTAAAACGGGTAGTCTAAGATTGTATTCTTTTAATTTATTATAATCAAATTCGACTTCAACTTGGCTTATATATTTTCAGATTACAATAACTTTATCTACTCATTGTATTTTTTTAAGATCATCTTCTATATTATTTACTTTATTGTATAAGTCAGAAGGGTAGAATTGGCCTATTACAGAGAAAGCATAGATAGGTACATCTTTTACATCAGTTTTTGTTATAACTATATTTTGAACTCAGCTAGGTAAGCTTGATTTTACTCAATCAACTGCTGATTGTAGGTCTGTATAAGCAGTTCATTTTTCTGTTCATCTTTTAAATTCTATACTGATTACTCATACATTATTTGAACTAATAGAACTAAAGGTAGATATGTTTTTTACTGAAGGAAGTTTTTCTTCGATTTTTTGTATCACTTGTTGTTCAATAGTTTCTGAATCTGCTCAAGGATAAACAGCAGTTATATTAAAAAAAGCAAGATTAACTTCAGGTAATGATTCTTTTGATAGTTTAGAGAAGCTTACATATCATATTGCAGATAGTAATATCATAATTACAAGGATAAAGGTTCTGTATGACTTAAAGATTTTTTCAAACATATTTTTTATTATACATTAAAGATTATAAACTAATTACATATGATATCTCAGAAATTAAGTCATGACCTTATTTCTATATTGTTTAAATCAAGTTCTCACAATATAACATCTTTTTCTTTTACACTTCAATCTGATTGCTTTGTTTTTACTTTAGATCAACTTATAGTATTTGAAACAAAATTAATAGGTATGTAGATTTTATCACTTATACTTAGATTATTTTTAGTTGTTAGTTTTATGTCTAGTGTTTTTCATTCTGATAATATATCTGTTATATTAATCTTATCTTCATCTAGTAATATATCTGAAGATGTTTCATAAATAAAGTTTTGTGTAACACTATCTTGGTATGACAATTTTGAAACTATTTTGGTCTTATATGTTTTATCATCTTGAGTAAAAGTTATGTCTATTGGAAGAGGTAAATCGTATGAAGAATAAACTTGTAATTTCAAGCTTGATTCATCTGGCAATATCTGACAAATCATACTATTTGGTCAAACTTTGTTTCATACTGTACCAACTTTTTCCTTTATGGTTCAGTTTGTTTCAGCATAAATTGTTTGTGGGCTTAAATTGATATTTATAGTATTTAGACTTGATTGTAATTGTGTTAATTGATTACTAAGTTGATTTAGTTGTATTTGTTCTTGTGATAATAGGGAACTAATTTGAGATCAGATCGTACTTATGTTACTTTCAGCACTTTGAATTTGTGACATGGTCTGGTTTTTTTGTAATTCGAGAGATGTAGTGTAAGTTCAAAGTTTATTAGATTTTATATTATCTATATTTGATAATATACTTTTCTTACTATTTTCAGATCAATTAATTTGTGTAGTAAGACTTAAAATTTGTGTATCATAAGTATTTTTAACTGTATCTATGCTTTTTATAATATTATCTAGTCAATTTTTAATTGTTACTATACTATTTTCATATTGAAGAAAAATATTGTAATAATTATCTATAGTTTGTTGAGTAAAATTATTGGCTGAAGATACAGAATTTTTCATAGCATCTTTTGACTTGGCAGATAGTATATCCAATTCTTGTAAGTATTTTGATAACTCATCATTTGATAGATTACTATAATTTTTAAATTCATTATTTAGATTAATCCATTCTTGTTCTACTTCATTCTTAAGTAAGATATTTTTTGCACTTAAGAAATCTTCGTAAGTATCATTTTTATCATCATTTTCTTTACTTATTCAAAATATTTCATCGATTTTTAGTAAAGTATCTCATATTAGTGACTTTGCTTGAGTTTTACTATTTATTAGGTTTGAATTAAGTTTATCAGTATCAGATTTTTTTGATTCTTCAAGTTTTGATTTTGAGTTATTTAAATCAGTTATTTGAGTATCTATTGTATCAAGTTGAATTTGAAGTGTATCAAGTTGCTTATCTATATCAGAAACTCAGAAATCTTTTTGTTCTCAGATTTTTTCATATGAATCATTTAGTATATTTAGTTGATTTTCAAGATTTAGTTTTTGGTTATTAAGTGAATTTAGCTGAGTTTGAAAATTTGATTTTGTTGATACGATTATTTCTTTTGTATTAGAAATCTGTGATTTAATTGTGTTGCTTTGATTAACTAGATTTTGTATATTTGGGTCATTGTAATCTGGTTTAATTTTTGCAATAAGAGTACTTTTAGTAACTTTTTGTCATTTCATGCAATTTAGATATTCTATATTTCATCAATTATTTGATATGATGTTTTTGAAGTTTTCGGCAATAACTTTTGCTTTTAAGTCTAGTGATGAAGAATTTAGTCAGTTGATAGAGAATGTCTTTTCACAAATTAAATTATTTTGTTCTTTTGTTCAAGATGCTTCTGATTTATCTCAACAAGAGCTTAGAAGTACTGTGTTTAAGATTAGGATGAATAATATAATACTTTTTTTCATAAAGATAATCTATTAAATAAATATAAAACATGATTAATTTTCTTACTTAATTTTAACATACATTAAAATAATTCACAAATTTATGCTGATTTTTTGGCAATTATAAATGAAATATTAAGTAATTCGTATACTTTTATATACTCACGGAAGTATACAAAAGTATACTTTAATGTCAAATTTTTTACCAAATAAAAAAGTTAGGGGATTAACTCTAACTTTTAGGGAATAATTATATTTAATTCATATTTTTCTTTATATATTCAAATAGATATTCTATATTGTCATTTTTTATGAATCAGAGTCATTTGTGATCCAATTTTCAAATAACTAATAGATTATCTCATGTTTTTATATATATTTCTTTTCTTACATTGCTAGGGATTACAAACTGAAATTTTGTTCATATCTTTATAAATCATTGTTTTTCGATTAATCAAAGAGTCTTTGCAAATTTAAGAATTTTGTAATTAATAGTTGATCATATACCAAAAGTTTTTTTATCAATCATAGCTAGTTCATATTCATTTCATATTATTATATCAAAATCATCTCTAGCTTCCTTAGGTATTATTATTTGTCATTTTGCTCATACTGTTGTTATTCAGTATATTTTCAAATTGAAATTATTTTTCATAATAATGTTTATATTATATAACTATAATTAATTTTATTTAAAAAAAATATAAAATCAATACGTAATATTATTACTATAAAAAAAAACTAGGAATAAATCCCTAGTTACTTTGTTTGTATGACACTATTCTGGAAGAGTTTCGTCTTGGTCAAGTGTATCTTCAATTAACTCTTTAAGTGCAGTTAATTGAGATAATATCTTTTCTTTATTTGTTTCAGATAATTTAGTATTAGCTTCAAATTTTTCTATCATAGCATCTATTTTAGTCAAAATAGTTTCTAATTTTTCAGGTTTTTTATTTCAAATCTTAGTTATTTTTTCTCATAATTGAGCATGATATTTTTCTTTGAAAGCAACTATTTGAGATTGTCTTTCTCATCTAAATTCGATTCTAGCTTGTTGATTTTCTTCTCTGATTTCTTTGTTTTTTAATGCAACTTCTTTTCTTGCTTTAACCCAAGCAAGTGCTTCAGCATCATTTCCAACTAGTACTTTAAGTTCTTCATGATAACTTATATTTAGTTCTTCTAATTTAGTTCTCAATTCTAGTCTCAATGCATCTTTTGATTCACTTCAAGACGCTGATTCTATTTTCAAGTTATATTCATTTTTTATAGTTTCAATAGAAGTTTTATGTTCTTCTCTCAATTCTTCTATTTGAGTTTTTACTTCATCACTTAGATTATTATATACTCAAGAGGCAGTTCAATTTTGTTCTCTAAAAGATTTTAAATTATCCTTTATTTCATCTCTATTTTCTCTTATTTGATTTTTTACTTCATTTCTTTTTTCTTTTATAGAATCGTGAAGTTCTTTTCTTTCTTCTTGTCTGATTTTTTTCATTTCTTGATTTCAAGTTCAAGAATTAGTACTATTAGTATCATTAGCATAAGTTGATGATAAAAGCATTATAAGAATAAATGCAAGAGATGTTTTTAAAACTATTTTCATATTTTTATAATTATAAAATAAAATATTAAATAAAAGTTACATTTAATAAAATGTAACTTAATTATATAATAGGATTGTAAGAAAAATGTAAGAGAATGAGTTTATTTTTTTATAGAATTTTTTCTTTCGATAATAATTTCTCTAAGCAGAGTATAAACAGCTTTTTGGGTTTTTGATATATTTTCATTTCATAAAAAACTATCAATTTTTTCAATTAATTTGTCATAAACAATGATTTTTTCTTCTTCTGATAAATTATCAAACTTTGATAATTGTTTTTCAAGTTTTTGTTTCACTTTATTAGTAACTTTCTCTTCCTTTGCTTTTTTTTGTGCAATTTTTTCTTGTTTTTTTTCATTTTTAGTCTCTATTTTTTCAATCTTTTCTTTTGCTCTTTCTTTTTTGTTATCATCTGATGCATAACTTGAGTTAGAAAAAAATGAGAGAGTAACAAGAGTTATAATAATTAGTGTTTTCATATAGTAAGTATTAAAAAATAATTTAGTTTATATCTTTAAATAAAATATCAATTAGTTCGTCAATCTCAGCATCTGCAGTATTATCAATTATATCAATTTCTTCCTCTGTCAATATTCAAGTATCAGTTTTTATTAAGTTATTAGTTTTATCATTTATTATTATTGTTGGAAAGTCTGTTTTTTTTACATTATTATTTGTAGGTTTTATAACTCATGTTGATGAATTTATTGTTGAATCCTTTTCTTCATCACTAAGTAAACTTTTTATCTGATCTATTTTTTCACTATCAAGAGTTTCTCAATTAATATTTTCAGTCTCAATAAAATTGGTATTATTTGTTTCATTTTTTTGAGAACAGGATGTAAGCAAAATTAATATTCATATAATTATAAATTTTCTCATTTTAAATAAAATTAATTGTTATTTTAGTAAATTTTTCTTTTTCGCTATCAATATAGATTTTCCAATTATTGATATCAATTATTTTTTTTACTAGAGCAAGCCCTAGTCAACATCATTCAGTTTTTGTATAATTTTCTCTAAAGTATCTATTAAAGACATTTTTGATATTGGTTTTATCTATTCATACTCAATAATCTTTTATATCCAAGATTCAGTTATCAAAGAATATTTCAATTCTTCATCAGTTATTAGAATATTTTATTGCATTAGATAATATATTATTTATACATATGTGAAAATGTTCTCTATTTATTTTAAGTAAAAAAGATCTATTTTTAAATATCTTTTCTATAATCAATTTTTTATCTTCAATATCATTTTTATTTTTTAGAATTATGGAATTTATTTCTTTTATTAGGTCAATTTTTTCTTTTCTATAAGAAATAATTGATAGATTAGCAATTCAAACAATGCTATTAAGTATCTTATTTAATTTAATAGCAGAATTTAAGCTAATTTCATTTGCTTCTTCATAATTATTTATTTTCTTTGCTAAACTTAGGCTTGATATTATTTCACTAAGAGGGGTTTTCATCTCATGATTTACATTTGCCGTAAAATCTTCAAGTGACATGATACTTTGTTCTATTACTCTAAAATTTCTTCATACAAAAAAATATCAAATATAGTAAAAAAATATAAAGAAAGGGAATAAAAATAAACTAAAAAAACTTAGATAAACAATATAATTTAATAATATATAATCATTTTTAATAGAAATTATAATTTTATATGAGTCATTTTCCAAAGTTATATTTTTAGATAAAAATTTATAATTTCATTCATTATAGATTCAACTTTTTTCAATATTATTTGGTAATAAATCTATAAAATATGTTGTTTTTTCTCAATTTTTGTAAACAACACTATTTTCCAATGTTTTGAGAATTATCTTTTGCAGAGTTTTATCCTCACTTTCTATTTGAGAAGAATAATTTTCTTTGTTTTGAAGGATGTTTACGATTCATGAATATTTATTTTCAAGAGATTTTTTTAACTCAATATTTTTAGATATATAGTTTATTCATACAAATGTTGCCTGGATAAAATAAAAAGATAACATTACAAATAAAGCAAAAAATATGCTTAATTTTATCTTGTACTTTTTTAATAGTTTTAAATTATCCATAATTATTTTCAAGAGAATAAGGAGGGAAGAAGATAAAAATATTTATTTTTGTATTATATATCACTCTCATCTAATAGTTTCAATAAATTGTTTTCATAGTTTCTTTCTCAAGTATCACACATATATATCAACGGTCCTTGATGGATAAAAATCATCATATTCTCACCAAACTTTTTCTAGTAATTCTTTCTTAGAAATCACTTTTCATTTATAATTTATAAGATAATTTAGTAGGTCATACTCGAGTTTACTTAAGTGTATTTCTTTCAAATTTATACTTACTGTTTTTGTATTTCTATCTATTTTTATATTTCAAAATTCAAGTACTTCATTTTTTGTTGTAAAGTTTCTTCTTACAAGTGCATTTATCCTAAGCAATAATTCTTCATAATCAAATGGTTTAGTAAGATAATCGTCTGCTCCAGAATTGAATCATGATATCTTATCTTTAATTGTGTCTCTAGCTGTAAGAATCAATATAGGAATGTTTAGAGAGGCATTTCTAATTTTATTTATTATATCTATTCAGTCATCTTCACCTAGTCATAAATCCATTATAACTAGATCATAGGAATTTGTTTTTAGTTCTAGATTCACTCAAACTCACGAAAAAAGTTGCTTAGATTTAATGCTTTCAAGTTCTAAGTATTTTGCGATGTTGTTTGAGAGAATCTTATTATCTTCAACTATAAGTATTTTCATATAAAAACAGTATTAGATAAAGTTTATTTTATTGATTGTTTGTAAGAAAATTGTAAGAATTTTATAGTTTTATAAGTTCACTTTCTCTACTTCCTCTTTTTTTGATTTCGTATCATCCTTTTTCTAGAGTTTTTGGTGAGATGATTATTATATTTGGGATTCCTATAAGTTCTGCATCCATCATTTTTTGACCAAATCATACATTATTTCTATCATCTATTATTAAATCATTTGGATTTATTCACAATTTTCATGATATTTCAATTGCTTTATTAATATTTTCATCTCAAATTATAACCATATAGTTTGAGAATGGAGCAAGTTGTTCTGGCCAAGCTATTCAGATTTCATCTAAAAAGTATTCTGCAATTACTCACATAAGTCTAGATACTCAGATACCATAACATCACATCAAAGGAGTTTTTGAAGTATTGTTTTCATCCAAGAAACTTACATCAAAAGCTTTTGAGAATTTAGTTTCTAAAGGGAATATATTACCAACTTCAGAAGCTTTAAAAACTTCATAAACTTCTCAAGAATTTGGATTTTTATCTCACTCTTTCGCTTCTTTAAAGTCATAAAATTGTTTTGGTTCTTCTAGATCTCTACCGAAATTTACATTTATACTATGGTATCAAGTCTTGTTAGTTCAAGTCTCAAAGTTTGTTAATCATTTAATTGAATCATCTATGTATACTTCGCAAGAAGCAGGTAGATTATAAATTCAAGCATAACCGATTTCAGATCAAGTTATTTCTTTAACCATATCTGCAGAAGCCAATTTTAGTGATTTACATCAAAGGATTTTTTGTAATTTAATTGTATTTATATCATAATCTCATCTTACAGATGCTACTACAAATTTGCCATCTGCATCAAACATCATAGTTTTAGTTGACTTATTTGCAGGGACTCAAAACTTGGCAGTAAGTGCTTCAACTCATATTACTCAGATAGCTTCTATATCTTGTCTTTCTTTTAATTCTTCTTTAGTATTCGGTGTAGGAATCATACAAGGAGCAACTTCTTTATTGAAAGTATCTCAAGTTTTATTATCATGAAATACTACATCTTCTCAGATATCAAGACGAACTTGAAATTCGTGAGAATATTTGTCAGTAAATGATCCTCAATCAGCTTGAACTACATAAGTGTCTTTTCCTAGTCATAGTCTGTTGTAGACATTTAAGTAAACTTGTTTCATTCATTCATAATATTGTACAAATTCTTTGTTGTCAGCATGAAAACTGTAAGCATCTTTCATAATAAATTCTCTTCATCTCAAAAGTCCAGATTTTGCTCTTTTTTCGTTTCTAAACTTTGTTTGGATTTGGTAAACACAAACTGGCAGATCTCTGTATGATTTTATAAACTCTCAAAGTAGTGGAGTTACAACTTCTTCATGAGTAGGGTTTAGTGCATATTCTTTGTTGTTTGCTGCTGGTACATGAAAAAGTACATCAACAGTATTCCATCTACCTGTTTTTTCCCAAGCTTCTTGAGGAGTAAGTGATGGCATAAGAGTCTCAAATGCTCCATAATTATCCATTTCTTCTCTGACAATGTTTTTGATTTTATCTAATACTTTTAGTCATAAAGTTGTATAAGTGTATACTCAAGCCATAACTTGTCTTATATATCATGCTTGAAGAAGTACACTTGTTGATCTATTGTCAGATACTTTTTGGGCTGTTTTTTGTGTTTTAAAAGGGAACTTACTCATGTATATCATAGGTTTTATTTTAGAAATTAAAGTGGGAAAAAAATAATATTTATAAATATAAATAAATAAATAGTTATTTCACCCAAACGGGTATTTTTAAAGGCAATTTTAACATAAATCTAAAATTAAGATTATTTTTATTTATTTTATGAAGTTTAAAGAGTTTGTAAAGTTTTATTTGTTAATAAAGTAAATAAAACAATATATTTAACTAAATACAAAAAAATAATTTGACTTTTTTTAAATATGATTAGTATATAAAGAGTATTATTTATTAAGAAAATAAATTATGAAAAAGTTATCAGGTGAAGAGTTTGAAGTTCAAAGAGAGGAAATTACATTTACTCAATTGGCTTGAAAACACTTAAAATGTAATAAATGTGGAGAAAGGGTAACAAGAAGTGGGGTTGAGACTCATAGAAATTCTCATAGACCAAATAAACCTAGAAAAGTTGTTCAACATGTTGAAAGTACAAAAAATAAAGTAAAATCTGTAACTAATGATTCTTGGAGAAGAAATTGGTATTAGTTTTCAAATAAAAAAAATCGCTTATGCGATTTTTTTTTATTCTTTAAATTCTATAAAAATATTTATAGTTAACAAAGTTCTTTTTTAGTATTTACTTAAAATTTCTTTTTTAATTTTATCATAGATATAATCTACATAAGTATATATTGAATTATTATCTTTTATAGATAAAGGGGAGTTATCATATTTTTTCCAATCCCAATTTTCTAATAACAATCTTTGTTTTAGGTATTCATCATTAACAAAGTCTAAATCAGATCTAATATATGTTTTCTTTTCATATTCATCTTCTCATTCTTTTAATAATTTTTTTGATAAAAATACAGATAAATATCTATCTAGTAAATCTAGAAAATTTTCCTCATTACTAGCTGATAAAAAAGCATTTAATGTTAATATGAATATATATTTAAAAAATGGTTTTTCTAGTGTTTCATTAACCCTATCTCTAAAACCTCATTCTCTAAAAGCATATCATTCAGTATATTCAACATGGTTTCAATTTCAATTTGTATAAGATATCTGAGCTTTGTCTTTATTTACCAATTTTTCAACAAAACCTTCATATATTTCGTTTAATAATCAAGCCATATTATTTTTATAATTTAAGTAAATATTTTTTAATAATTTTTAATCAATTTTGTGTTAGGATGCTTTCTGGGTGGAATTGGAAAGAAAAGAAGTTTTTTCATCTGATTGCATATATTTCTCAGTTTTCTTTTTTAGAAAAATCGAGGTTTAGATTTTTTTCTTTTCAATTATTATCTGTAAATCAGGCAAAGGTGTTATAGAAAGCTACTTTTTGCCTATCTCAGTACAAATTTATTTCTATTTGTTGTCATTGAGTAGGCAGAGCTTTCTTTTTTACTTTTATACCAAGATATCTACAAATAAGTTGGTGTCCTAGACATATTCAAAAAAACTTTTTATTGTTTTTGTATAGATAATCAATTATTTCTAGATTTTTTTTCATTTTTTCATTATCATCTAGTGGATTACCTGGTCATGGACCAAGTAAAATAATATCATAATGTTCTATTTTTTCCAAATTTACATCGGTAAATTTTTCTAATTTTACATGATATCATAGTATTTTTAATATATGAGCAATCATATTGGTAAAATCATCTTCATTGTTTATTATCAGTATTTGTTCTTTTTTGCTTTCAATATTACCAAAATCTTGTTTGAAAAACCAAATTTTACTTAAGTTTTGGTTTCTTGTTTGTATAAGTTCTTGTACTTCATCATCTAGATAGTATTTTTCTAAGAAGTTTGTTTTTTTGTTTGTGATTCAAAGTAGGGCATTAAGTACTCATTTTGATTTTATTTGTAATTCTGCATATTCATTTTCTGCAATTGAGTCTTTAACAAGACTTCCTCAAACACAAAATTCTAATCATCAATCTATGTTGATATTTAGAGTCCTAATCATAATACTACTATCTAATGAATCATTTTTTAAGTGACAAATAGCTCCAGCATAATATCTTCTATCAAAGTTTTCATATTTATTTACAACTCTAAATGCACTTTCAAGAGGACTACCAACAACTGTACAAGCCCACATAGATTCTCTAAATATATCTATTTTACTCATTTCACTTTCTCAACTCAGTAAATATTCTGTATGAATCAGATTAGCCATTTCTTTCAATATTGGTCAAACAATAATTCATCAACTTGAACAAATTTTACTCATCATTTTTAGTTCTTCATCGACACACATAAAGAGTTCATTTGTCTCTTTTTCGTCTTTTAAAAATGTGATAAAATCTTTTTTAAAATCAGCATAATTTTCATATTTTGCTTTTTTAAAGGTTCCTGAAATAGGATTCATTCTGACAGTATTATTCTCGACACTTACATTTCTCTCAGGACTAGCTCATATAAAAAACTCATTTCAATCAAAAAATAAAAATTGTAAGTAGCTTCAGTATTCTGATAACAAGATTCTTTTGTATATAGTTAGTGCTTTTTCTATTTCAAAATTGTTTATTTTTCATGTGATTTTTTGTGCAATATTGAAATTTGATCATTCTCAATTTCCGATTTCTTTTGTGACTATATTGTTTACCATAGTTGTATGTTCTTCTTTAGTAGAGCTATATTTTAGTTCTCAATTTAGATCAATTTCTTTCTCTTCGAAAGTTTTTATGAACTCTTCGATAGTTAATATTTTTTTTTCATCGACTATCATTGATAGGATTTTTTCGTTATTTTCTTTTGTTTCAAATCATCTCTCTTGGCCTCTAGAGAATGGAGTAATAAATATTTGTTCAGTATTTTCATCTATTTCTGATAGGAGATTGTATTTTTTTATATTTCCTGAGAAGTATGTTATATGCTCTTCTCATTTTTTCTTTGTAAGTGTAAAGGGGTTTGTATACATGGTATTTTATTAATTATTAAGTATAATAAGAATAATTCTTATATTAGTATATAATGGTATTGCCTATTTTAAAAGAAAATCTAGGACTACTTTTACATTTATATCTACAAGATTACTATAGGCTCAGACTTTTTCTCAAGCTATTATTTTTTTTGCTATCTCTATTTTTTTCTCGATATCTTTTTCAAGAATTTCTTCTAGCTTAACTATATCGTATCAAAAATCATTTGGAGATATATCATAATTTTTTATTTTTCAGTTTTTTAATTCGTAAACTTTTGTTTTTCAAGTTAAAGTTACTTCATCAAGTCAATCTTGTCATCTTACGATTATTACATTTTTCCTTCAAAGTATTTTACATGTTTCAATCATAAGTTCCATCTTGTCATCAAAACTACAACCAATCATTTGATAATTTGAGTTAGCAGGAGATAGAAGAGGTCATAGTATATTAAAAATAGTTGGTTTTCAATAATTCTTTCTTACTTCTGCAAACTCTCTCATAAATGGGAAGAAGTTTTTGGCATATAAAAATGCTATATTGTTGTTTTTAAATTCATTTAATATTTCTTCATTTGTATTAGGTATTGTATATCCTAGTTTTTCTATTAGATCAAAGCTTCAAAATCTACCACTACTTGCATTGTTTCAGTGTTTTGCTATCTTTACTCACATTTTAGCTAGTTTTAAACAGGCAAGAGTAGAAGTATTGATTCTATCAAGTCAGCTTCATCAAGTTCAACAGATATCTATTGAATTATGTAAATCAATGTTTATTGCTTGTTTTTTCTTTAGATATTTTACTATATCTGCAAGTTCAGATGGAGTTACTTTTTTATTAGCTACATCCTGGAGCATTTTTAGTTTATCTTCTTCAGTGTAAGTATTTTCTAGGACATTTTTTATAAATTTTTTCATATTGTTTAAATTGTTAATAAATAAAAAAGCTATCACTAAAGTGATAGCTTAAAATTAAATCATACCTAAAAATAGGTAGTTTATAAACTATCACCAGAAACTTGTTTTCCACCAGATATTTTTTTTGATTTGTGTTGAATTTTTCATAAGGATTATTTTTAGATAATAAAAAAGCTGTTAATTTTAATAACAGCTTTTATTTAAGATTTTTTGTTAATATTTACACAACAAAAACATAACTAAAACTGTTATTTTTAGTTATTAGCCACCAAGTTGTTGTAAATAATATATTTTTCATAGGTTTTTTGTTGTTAGATAAAGTTAATATATGTTTTTTTGCTATAATGTCAAAATTATTTTTATTACTATATTTTTTTGACAATTAAAAAATATTTGATAAGATACCCTTGTATTACCACGAAAGAGATTCCAAAAAGTTAATTGCTTTAGGACATCTCTTTTTTTTGTTTATTTTTGATTTTTTGAAGTTCATTTGCCTCTTTACTGTATGCGATTTTTTGCTTAATTTCTTTAAGTCATAGACTCATTCAGTATTGTTTTTTGATTTTGTTGTATAGGGAAGAGTATTTTCTACTTGGAAATAAGATTCTTTTTAATAAATCTTTTTGTATTAGAAAATTTACAAGTTTTATATAATCACCATCTCAAGTAACTAGTACTATTTTATCGAAGTCTTTGTCTATAATTCTTTTCATTATCTCAAAAACTATATCTACATCTACATTTCATTTCTTTTTTCATTTTAGTTCACTTGAATGTTCTCTGAAAACCACGATAAATCATGCTTTTTGAAGCTTACTGTATAGGTCTTGTTCTTCTTCTGAGATAAATCAGATAAAGTAGTATGCTTCTTCTACTTGAAATTTGTCTCTTAGATAAACTCTAAATTTTTTGAAATCTATTTTCCAGTTTTCTGAACTTGTTCATAAGTGAAGGTTTTGTCAGTCGATGAAAGCTAGGTTGTTTTTCATGGTGATTTATTAGGAATTACAACTCTCCATAAGTATACTCAAATCCAAGATGTTCTAGAAACTTCTCTACGTCATCCATTTGAAGCACTACAGTGTTATCATTTTGAAGTGGGTGAAATCAGATTTGTATTCATTTTAGAGTCTTATCAAAGACTACTTTGATGTCTTTATCAGTGTTGTTGATAAGTGCGAAAGGGCTTACTGAACCTGGTTTTAGTCATACTTTTTGCATCATAAGTTCTTCTTCGAAAAAGCTCATTTTTGAGTCATCAAATATCTCTCTGATCTTGTTTGTTTCTAGTTTTTTATCGTCTTCTAGAACAATCATATAAAAATTGGTTCACTTTTTGTTCCTGATTAAGAGACTTTTTACTCTCTGACCTGGGATATCTACTCACTTACAATCAGCACAAGTAAAAACTGGCTCGTGTTCATAGTTTTGGTAGCCTATTTTTAGGCTATCAAGGATTTCAAATACTTTATTTTTCATAGTTTTTTAAATTTGTGTTTTCCCACCCATAAATGGTCTAAGTACTTCTGGAATTATTACATCGCCATTTGCAGTTTGATAATTC
>SAAG01000018.1 GCA_010119095.1 Candidatus Altimarinota bacterium | reverse complement strand
CTTTCTTTTGCTTTGTTTAAAATAGGTTCTACAGGATTAGTGTCTACTTCTTCATTTTTTATAACTAATGCTGATGGTTTAACCTCTGGTTTTATATATCCATAACTTAATTTTATTTTTTCTATCTCATTATCTATTTCCTTTTGTGATAATCATTGTGCTCTCAAGTTAGTTATTGTTTTATCTATTTCTTCCCACATAAATTCGATTTTTGTTTTTCTTTTAAATTGTGTTTTTTGTGGTTTTACAGGTTCAACATAAGATTTTATATCACTTTCTGTTTTTTCTTTTTTTCTTTTTCATTTTTTTATTCCGTATTCCCCTTTTATATTATTAATCATCATTCTTAAATCTTCTTTTGTGATTCAGCCATCTTCTGGTTTCAATTTTAATAAAGGTCTCATTTCTTTTTTCAAAGCCTCTATATCTCTGTCCATTTTTTGTGTATTTGAAAGTTCTTTCTGTTCCTCTGATAGTTTTATAGTTTTTCTATTTCTTATTATTCTTTTGTATCAATACATCTCTTCTATCTCCCTAGTTTGATCAAATAAATCTTGCTTAGATAATTGTCCTGACTTATGTTTAGCTTTTAACTCTCTTATTTTTTCTCTCATCTCAAATATTTCCAATTCTCTGTTTGTATTAGTTTTTTTCTTTTTAATTACTTTTCTCTCTTTTTTCTCTTTCTCTTCTCTAACTAAAACTTGATCATGCACTTTATCAGTTGAATCTATCTTTTCTTGATGTCAATTTATCTTAATATTTTGTAACATTTCTTTTCTTCTATCTCTTAAATCATAGATTAGTTGACTTTGAAATTGAGACATTTTATGAAGGTAAAGTTTTGTATTTTCTCAATCAATTGTTCAATTATAAGCTTCCTTGTAAGGGTCTTGTAAAAAATCTATCACTCTACTATCTTTTGATTCAAGTAAATAATCCATAATAGATGAATCAAATTTATATGTATGTAGACTCTTTTTAATATTATTAAAATGAAAAACCTTGAATAATGGTTCAAAAAATAGTGTTAAAATTTCTTTAAATCTTTCTAAATTAAATTTTTTTCATTCTTGTTTTTTACTATCTATAAATTTCTTTATAGATTGATTGTTTCATATTAAATAATCTGATAACCAGCTAAATGATACATATTCATTGTTTTTACTTATAGCTTCATCAATTATTTCAAGTTTTATATTTCCTGCAAAATTCATAGGATCTCTGTCATCATACCAATCAGCTTTAAGTCACTCATTTTCTTCTATATGTTTATATTTTTTCCTTATTTGTATGATATAATAATTTATTTCAACCTTTGTTAAATTAAGACGATTTGCTTCCTCTTTTATAAATCTAATCTCTTCTTCCATTTTTTCTTTATACTTTTTTTGCTTTTCAGTTATTTTTCTTACAGTTTTTATTTTTTTGTTATCATTTATATTTCATAAAACAGCCTCTCTTAATACAAATTCTTGATCTGCTAACTCAGTATTAATTCAAGGACAAGATTCAGTTTCTTCATCTCAATTTAGCTTATTAACTAAATCATATAATTCTCTTTGTGCTAACATCAACTCTTCTTCTGTTTTTTCTGAATTTCTAGCTCATACTACATCATCATTGTATTTTCTTCAAAATGGGTGTTTAATAAATTCTTTAACTCTTGGATCATCTGAGCTTAAAAAATCATTTAATACACTACTGTCATGAACAAATCAATCAAGTGATTTTTGTGTATTATTCATATCAAATCTAGAGTATAACTTTGGGGTAAATAAAGTTAATAACTCCTTAAATCTAGATTTGTTAAATCTTTGTTTTCTTTTAAAAGAAGAAAGATACTTTTTTATTGCTAAATTATTTTCAATCATACAATCAGGAAGCCAATGAAAAGAAATAACATCCTCTAGTTTTTCTCTTGGGATTTCTCATACAATCGTTGATAAACTAATAGAACCTACATTTCTAAACATATTTGCTACTACTTTTTTAGACAATTTAAGTTTACCTCTTTTAGTTCTTCATACTTCCTTTGTATCAAATCTAATACCTTTAAATGTCTCAAGTAAAAAAGGATGTTTAACTTCTTCTATATCTGATTCATCAACTTTTGTAATAAAAAATAATAGTGGAGTATCTTGTTCG
The DNA here is from genome assembly GCA_010119095.1 of Candidatus Altimarinota bacterium. Lineage (GTDB taxonomy): Bacteria > Patescibacteriota > Gracilibacteria > BD1-5 > UBA6164 > Altimarinus. The sequence continues at coordinate 15,310 of SAAG01000018.1, read as the reverse complement.
CCTTTTTTATTTCATCAAATTATAAATGGAAATCCTGTATAGTGAAATTTATCACTAAAATCTTTCATCAATGTATTTAATGGCATATTAAATCATCCCATTTTTTCATTAAAAAACTTTTTTTCTTGTTTATGCCATACAAATATATTATCACTTATTCAAGATAAAATTGATCTAACAATATTTCTTGTTAATGATTCATTATATTTACATATTTTTTCTTTTATATTGTGCTCTTTTCCTCTAGTTTCTACATATTCCTTTTTAGATATGTCTATCTTTTTTTCTGTTAATCTCTCTTTTAGAGTATCAATAGTATTAAGTATCTCATAGATTTTTTTAGATTTTACTCATAACAAACTTAAATCAACTATTTCAAATAACATATGTTTATTACCTGTTTTGATATTTTCATTTACTTGATTTAATGTATCATCATCTATTTTTCATCCAAGTTGTTTTTCCAAATCTTCTTTAGTGAAAATCTTATGATCTTTTTTTGAACATAGTATTTTATATAGTTTCAATTGTCTTTCATCAACTCATTCATCTTTTAATCTTCTTACGACATCAGAATTTAGTGAATCTTTTGTAGTAACAAATTTTAAAAACTCTGCTAATCATATTAAATCAGAATCTTGTTTAAATGTACCTTTAACAAAATTTTTCCATTTATCTCATTTTCAAATAAAAGATCTATGATTTAAGATAGCACATATGTCTATCATATTTCATGCACATAATCTTTTTACACCATTCAATAACATTATTGCTATATTTGGATCAAGAGGATAGTTTAATAATTCCTGTCATAACTCAGTAAGTTTATTTTCTGAAGTTATTGCTCATATTTTTCTTAAATTATCATACGATATCTGAAGTAATCTCCTATCTGGATTATGTACAAATACTTTTTTTCTATTTCAAGCTTTTTTCAACTCTTTTAATGGATCAAATCAAATAGCCAATGATATCAATATATATCTTTCAAGTGTTATTCTTTCAATTTCTCATGATGGAAAATCCTCTATATCCTCAAAACTATTATTATTTGCCCATACATATTTTCAAGGCATTACTCTTCATGCTCTTCATGCTCTTTGCATCGCATCTGCCTTAGATATAGGAACTCTTATAAGTTCTGGTACTCAATTTGAATTTACTCTATATTGTTTACAATAACCATTATCAACAACTGCATTAATATAATCCAAAGTTATACTTTCTTGTGCTATGTTTGTTGCAACTACTATTGTTGGTTTATCTGGTTTATTTAATACGGCTCTTTGTTCGTCAATTGGTAATTCACTATGAAGTGGTACTATATTGTAACCTGATAAGTTTTCTTGTAATTCTGCAATAGTTGAATCAATTGCTTTTTTTCATTCTACAAAAACTAGTACATTTTTCTTTTCTCTCGCAAACTCAAGTATACTTGGAATTAACTCTTCCCCTCATCTAAAACTTTTTTCAACAGGAAATGTTCTTCATGGTATATCAAGTGATGGAACTCATTTTTTTCAAACTTCATCTATTTCACTAAAAAAACTTTTCATCAAATCTACATCAATCGTTGCTGACATCAAAACTAGTTTGATTTTCTTTTTTGTTTCTTCCATTTGCTTTTTAACTAAAGCTAACAAAAATTCTGTAGCAACACTAAAAGTATGAACCTCATCTACTACCAATATATCGGGATTTAATCTCGATACAAATTGTCTAAGCAATTGAAGTCCATCAGTAACCATTGTGATTTCTGATTCATGTGATGATATTTTTTCTTTTCATGTTCTATATCAAACTTTATTTCATATAGAAAAACTCGGATCTCCTGTAAAACTTATTAATTCTTTTGATATTCTTCTTGCTGCAGCAATTGCAGCAATTACTCTTGGTTCAGTAACTATAATCTTTCTTAGATATCCCATTGCTTGAGATAGCATTTTTGGTACTTGAGTAGTCTTACCTGATCATGTTTCGGCTTGTATAATAGTAACAACTGATTGAGATACTGTTTCCATTATCTGTTCAATATACTCTTGTATAGGTAGATTTCATACCTTATCAATTATTTCTTGCCTTTCTTCATTAGTTATTGTCTCTCAATTTAAATCTATTATATCTCAATTTTCTTGTAATCATATAGGAGAAATTCTACTCATTTTTAGTATTTTTAGGAATATAAGAATTGTGTTATAGTATATTTATATAAACATTTTTTTGTAAGTCAAATTTGTTTTATAAAAAAATAATTACAATAAAAGTCAAATTTGTTTTGTAAAAAAATTTGTAAATCACTTTTTTTAATTATAATGAAGTTACTTGAATTTTATTTATTATTAACAATAAACAATATGAAAAAATTATTAAGTTTAAGTTTAGCTTTAGTTTTAGCTTTATCTTTAGTTTCTTGTAATAAACAAGCTGCTGATACTACTACTGAAGAAACTCCTGCTACTACTACTGAAGAAACAACTACTACTGAAGAAGTTGCTCCTACTACTACTGAAGAAGTTGCTCCTACTACTACTGAAGAAGCAACTACTACAGAAACTACTACAGAAACTACTACTGAAACTACTACTGAAGCTGCTCCAGAAGCAACTAATTAATTTTAAAAAATTAAACAAAAAAAACTGCCATATGCAGTTTTTTTTGTTTCTTAATTATTCTAACAAATATAATCTATCTAATATTTCTAATTACATACTGCAAGATTTCTCACATATCATCAATGTCATTTGGTAGTTCTCTTAATATATCATCAATCTTATGAGAATCATATCACATAGATACTAAACTAGATTTTATCTGTTTATCTACATCCCTAAATATTAATTCTTGTTCCTTGCTTTCATTATTAAAATTAATCAATTTAGTTTTTATAAAATCTTTGTCTTTTAATTCCAAGATTACTTTTTCAGCCATTTTTTTTCAGATTCATTTTGCCTGACTAAAAAAATTGGTATCTTCTCTGCCTAGAGCATCAAATATATTTGAACTTCACAAATCAAGTAAATTTAATGCTGACCTTCATCAAACTCATGAGACTTTTGTAAACTCAGTGAATAATAATTTTTCTTGTTTATCCAAAAAACCATACAAACTCTGATTATTTTCAGTGATATTATGATATATGTATAAATCTATCTCATCTCAAAGAAGTATTTTTGAATGTGTTAAATCATTTATATTTACTTCATAACCAATTCAACAATTTGTAAGTATATTACATTTTCAAGACTCTAAGTCAAAAATCTTTCAAGATAAAAAAGAAATCATGTGTTAGTTATTAGTGGATAGAGCTTAATGCTTAGTGGATATAATTTTATGAAAAATACATAAAAAGTAAATTTTAAATTTTAGAAATAAGAAATTTTGTATATAATTTGCAAGTTTAAAAATAAGAATTATAATATCATTCTTATAAAAAGACCTAATTTTATAATAATATAATTTATGCTAGAAAACCTAATTAAATCAATTTTTTGAGACCCTGATGTAAAAAAAATACAGAGATATACAAAGATACTTGAACAAGTTAAACTAAAGGAAAAAGAATTTGATAAGCTTGATGAAAAAGAAATAAAAGAAAAAACTGCAGAATTTAAAGCTCTTTTTGAGTGACTAAACTTCAAAAATGAGGAAGATAGTAAAAAAATCAGACAAATACTTGATGATATAAAAGTAGATGCAATTGCTTTACATAAGCAAGCTACAAAACTACTTAATTGAAAGACATTTGAACTTGCAAGTGGAAAAACACTTGCTTGGAATATGGTTCCTTATGATGTTCAAATCATCGGTTGACTTGCAATTCATGAATGAAATATATGAGAAATGAAGACTTGAGAGTGAAAAACTTTGGTTGCAACTATACCTGCATACTTAAATGCTCTGACTTGAAATCCGGTTCACATAGTAACTGTAAATGATTATCTTGCTAAAAGAGATACTGAAGAAATGTGAATACTTTACAATATGTTATGACTAACAGTATGAGTAGTTACACATAACCAATCAAAAAGAGAAAAACAAGAAGCTTACAAATGTGATGTAGTATATGCAACTAACAATGAACTTTGATTTGATTACTTGAGAGATAATATGGTTACTTCAAAGGAATCTAAATCAATCTGACCTCTGTTTTTTGCTATTATCGATGAAGTTGATTCTATCTTGATTGATGAGGCTAGGACTCCCCTAATCATCTCTATGCCAGATAATGAACCAACAAATAAATATCTTAAATTTGCAGAGCTTGCAAAAATGCTTGAAGAATTAAAACATTATAAAATAGATGAAAAACAAAAATCTGCTACTTTGACTGAAGATTGAATAAAAAAAATTGAAGAGATGTTAAAAATAGACAACATTTACATTTGAGCTCATTTCAATGATATACATCATATAGAAAATGCTCTTAGAGCTTATGCTGTTTATAAAAAAGATAAAGATTATATAGTGATGAATGATGAGGTTTTGATAGTAGATGAACATACTTGAAGAGTACTTCCAGGAAGAAGATATAGTGATTGATTACACCAAGCACTTGAGGCAAAAGAAAAAGTAGAAATCCAAAGAGAATCTAGAACTTTAGCTTCAATTACTTTCCAAAACTATTTTAGGATGTACTGGAAACTAGCATGAATGACATGAACAGCAAAGACTGAAGAAGAAGAATTTTACAAAGTTTATTCCCTTGAAACTCTTGTAATACCTACAAATATGCCTATAGTAAGAGATGATAGATCAGATTTACTTTTTAAAAATGAAAAGTGAAAATTTGATTTTGTTGTAAAAATGATTAGAGAATTAAATTCAAACTGACAACCTATTTTAGTTTGAACAGTATCAGTAGATAAATCAGAATATCTAAGTCAAAGATTAAGAGATGAAAAGATTCCACACAATGTACTTAATGCTAAACACCACGAAAAAGAAGCTGAGATAATAGCTGCAGCAGGTCAAAAATGAGCAGTTACAATTGCTACAAATATGGCTTGAAGATGAACTGATATTAAACTTGGTGAGTGAGTTACTGATTTAGGATGACTTTTTATAATCTGAACTGAAAAACATGAAACTAGAAGAATTGATAACCAGTTAAGATGAAGAGCTTGAAGACAATGAGATCCATGAGTTACTCAATTTCTTATTTCACCAAATGATGATATTATGAGAGTATTTGGTTGAGATAAATTGTTTTGAATATTTAATTCTCCTATGTTTGCTTCCCTACCTGATGATGAACCTCTTACACAAAGTGGAATGCTAACTAAAAAAGTTACATCAGTACAAAAACAAGTTGAATGACACAATTTTGATATAAGAAAACATGTACTTGAATATGATGATGTAATAAATAAACATAGAGAAATTATTTATAGCAAAAGAAATAAAATCCTTGAATCTGAAAATATTGATGAAGATATAAAAGAGATGATCTGAAGCCAATTAGCTATATTGATTGAAAATACTTTAAGTGATGATATAACAAAATGAGATAGATCTAAACTAAAACAAGAAATCAATGATTTCTTATGAATAGAGCTTATAAACGATGCTGTTGAAAATGATGATATAAATTGAATTAAAACGAAAGAAGAATTAAAAAAATATGTAAAAAACACAGCTATAGAGGAACTTGATAAGATAAAACTGCAAAATTTTAAAGAAGAACAATTTCTTGATATAGAAAGAAAGATAGTACTACAAAGTATCGATGAATTATGGATGAATCATATAGATTCTATGAGTCGTCTAAGAGAAGAGGTTGCTTTTGAATGATATGCTCAAAGAAATCCACTTGTTGTTTATAAAGAAAAAGCATTTGAAAAATTCGATACATTGATTAACAATTTAGAATTTAAAACTACAAAGGCTATATTTAGCATAAATAAAAATATGGTTATTGAACAAATGAGCATTGATGAGTCTGATATAGTCCTAAATTCTGAAAACATTGAAAAAGTATTACAAAATCTATCAAATAATCCATCTCAAAACTCTCCTTCAAATTCCAATCCACTATTTGCAGCACCACAAAAGCAATGAAATTCAAATCCAAAAACAAAAATAAGAGTTTAAAGACTCTTATTTTTTTTATTTATTAAATAATGCTATAGTTTAAAGTATTTTTATATATATGTCAACCGTATTTTCTTTGAATAAATAAATAAATTATGTTATAATTTCTTAGAAAAAATAGAAAAAAGTACATAAATATATAAATCTTTTTCAAATTTAAACTATTACACAATAAATTATGGATGAAAACATAAAAAAAGACTCTGAAGAAAATAATGATTCACAAGAATTTTATATTGAACCTAAAAAAAATTCTGAAATGACAGATACTTCTTCAGAACAAATTATTGAGATTACAGAAAATAATGAACAAAAAACTCAAATTAATAATAATATCAAATATGAAAATATTGATATTTATAAAGAAGTATCAAGTGATTTAAACTTAGAAAAAGAGAAACCTAGTGTTTCTGATAATACTTTGAATCAATCCCCAACTCAAGAAGAAAAAAAGACAGAAAATCCTAATTTACAAGATAATAACTCCCTAGAAGCTATATTATCAAATGTGTGAAACGAATTCCCAAATCAAAAGAAGGAAAAACTTAGCATAAATATAAATACATTTGATGATGTATTAAAAATAATTGTAAACAATGAATATGATTATGTAGTTGTAAGTCCTGAATATGAAAAAGTTAAAATAATTTTTAAAAAAGAAGACAAAGATGCAGAAGAAAAATATGTAACTTATCCTATTTACTCAAATATTTTAATAAAAATAAAATCTTTAGTTAATATAGATTCTGATAGAAAAAAACCTCAAGAGGGAAAATGAAAATATAAATTTGATTGAAGAGATTATGATATAGAAGTATCTACAATACCTGAAAGTTTCTGAGAAAAAATTACAATAAAACCTAAACTTAAGATCAAGAATAAAGCTTCTATAAACGAGATTCTTACATTTACATGAGCTTTATCATTTATTATCTTCATTATATATTCATCATTTATTACATTTATCGTAATGAACGCACAGAATGTAGAAGATGTAATCTTTTTTAATTCTCTATGAATTAGTTTAAATGATATAAATGACTTTATATGAAAAGTAGTAAATTTAGTATTTTCTTCTGTTATATTTATTGAAGTTATACTTTTTGCTATATTTTGAATAAAATTTTTAATAACAAAAAAAGAATATAAGAAAAAAAGACTTATCTTTTGATGACTTGCTTTCCTATTTCTTATGCTAACTTTTGTTTCATGAAATTTATGGATTGTAACAATCAAAAAAGTAAAAAATCTTCCAAATTGGCAAGAAATGTCTTATTGAGAAATACAATTATATGACAATACAAAACTTTTACTAGATAAGATTTACCAAAAGAAGGATGCACTTCTTACTGAAGCAGAGTACTGAAACCTTATATGACCTATAACTATAAAGTTTGATTTAACATATTATTCAAAAAGAGAAGAAAAAAGTTGATACCAAATTGAAAAGTTTATATGGGACTTTGGTGATGGTGAAATAAGAGAAGAACTTACTCCAATAATTATAAAAGAATTTAAAGAAAAAAAAACATATAATATAAAAGTTTCAATTGAGTTAAGACAACTTGACTGAAAGAAAACTACAAAATTGATTGATAATATGCCTTTAGTCTGAATAAAAAATCTAGTTTTAATAGATGAAGAAACAACAAATAGTTGATGAAAAAAAGTATTTTTTGATGCTACTGATTTAAGAAGCTTATGAAAAGTTGAATGGTATCTTGATAACGATTTGGAGAATCCTATTCTCATTTGAGAAAAATTTCCATATCCAAAAATTGTTTTTTCTGATATAGTTGTTTGATTATATATTAGAAAAGATTGAAAAACTACAACTTATCTAGACAAAGTTTTCTTAATTAGTTGAATGAAGGAAATATGAGTAACTTGAAATATCGAAGAAAAAATACTCGAAAATGATTTAATGTATGAATTTAGTGTTAAAGATGTAAAAACTTCTGTAAACGATTGATTTATCGAAGAATATAGATGGATCATATGAGATACAGAAAAAGTACTAAATAATGAAGTCTGAAATGAACAAGAATCATCAAAAATTAAATATACTTTTACTGATTATTGAAAAAAAGAAGTAAAAGTTATATTGAAGGATACTTATTGAAAAACAAAAGAGATTAAAAAAATCATAGATGTAAGGAAAGAAATTAAATTAAAAAATGCTTTAACTATATTGGATGATTGAAAAGTTATATCCCCAAGACATGAAAATTGAATCTATTATATTCAAGACTTACCAATCCCTACAACTTTAAAATTTGATGCAAGGCTTGTTAAAACAGAAGTTCCTCTTGATTCCCTTCAAAAAGTTGTATGGGAAATAGATTCAAATACAAAAGTATGAAACATATTTGAATACAATATTGAAGCTGAATGAAAATCTGTAATAAAAATTACTTATACATTTAAAAATATAAAAGATGATACTGTGAAATCTATTAATGAAACAATATATATCAATTCAATTAAAAAAGATGTACTACTCGACTTAGAGATAAAACCTTCTGAAGAAGAATATGTACCTATTACCATTCAATTTGATGCATCAAGAAGTGAAATTAAAAATGAAAACATTACTAAGTTTATATATGATTACGGTGACTGAACTTCTCCTGAGGAAAGAGATGCAGTAAATAAATGACATAGATACACCATTCCTTGAGAGTATAATGTTACTCTTACAGTAGTAACATCTGCTTGAAATAAGCATTCAGTTACAAAAAAGATTATATTGAAACCTAGACCTCAACTTGCAAAAATTAAAGTAAGTTTAAAAGATGCTCCGGTAATGCAATGAATAGATTTTATGTCAAATGATTCTGAATGACAAATAGTGTCATATTTCTGGGATTTTTGAGATTGAGAAACCTCAACTGATGCAAATCCTACACATGCATTTAAAGAATCTTGAACATATAAAGTAAAACTTAAAGTTGAATTTAGTAACAAAAATATCCTTGAAGATAGTGTGATTATTAATGTAAATGATTAAAAAAAGTTTAAAAAAAATACCTTATTTATAAATAAGGTATTTTTTTTATTTTGACCATTTTATACATTCGACTGGACAAGCCATAATTGAATCATCTACTCATAAATCTTCATATGATTCTAGATTTAAAACTTCAGACTTTCAAGTATCTTCGTTCATTTCAAATACTCCTTGAGATATAGCAACACAAGCACTACATCAAATACAACTATCTTCCACAATAGGATATCTAACTCATTTTTCATTTAACTTTTTAATTTGTTCTTCTGTAAGCAGCATATATAATTATATAATTAATAATTTTTATCCATTTTATGGTCAGAAGCCAATTTTGTATTCCTTTTTTTATATAGGAATTAAAGAAATCCGTTTGTGGTTTGAAAAAATCAAATTAATGAAGTTCTACCCCCATAAAACTCTAGGAATTTCTTTTAAGATTGTTTTTGTAAGGAAAAAATCTAAGCTCCATGCCACCAATAAAACAGACAAAAAAAGTATAACTATTTTTTTATTTAAATCAAAAAATAATTTATTGGACTTTTTAGATATGATTTATATAATTGAGATAAATTATTTCAATTATCATTTAAATATAATGCTAAATACATCTCAAATTAAATTTGAAAAAATATTAGAAAATACAATATTAATAAGTAATTTACCTCTTATATATATTCTGATATTAGCATCTGTAATCGTAATAATATTCTTATCAATATTTTATATAATACCTATAATTTCTGTAAAATTTAAAATTAATAAACTTAATAAAGAAGCCAGAAATAGAAAAAATCTTCTTAATAAAATCATAACTCAAAAACAAATAGAAAGTGAGGTAGAAGAAGAAGTTAAAAAACTAGAACTAAAAAATTAAAATCTATGAATTTGAATGAAAATTTAAAAAAACAAGTTAAAAAAGCTATATATGATTTTGATATGATTCAAGATTGAGAAACTATTTTACTATGAATTTCATGATGAAAAGATAGTATGTTTTTGTGATACATTCTTAACGAAGTAAGAAAAACTTTAAAAAATAAATTTGAAATAAGATGAGTATACATTTTTAAAGAATTTTTAATTAATTGTGATATAGAATTTGAAGAAAAAAGAAAGTATTTTGAAGAAGTACTAAAAATACCCCTAGAAAAAATCAATATAAATCTCCCTGAAGATTCAAAATTAAATGACTGAGTGTGACAAAATTGCCAACGGTGTGCCTATGCTAGGAGAATTGCAATGATGAAATTGTGTAAAAAATATAATGCTACAAAGATAGTATTATGACATCATATGGATGACATAGTTGTTACTACTTTTATGAATATGATAACTGGTAGAAAATTAAAAATTATGCCTCCTGTAAATAAAATGTCTAAATGAAATATTAGTTTTATTAGACCACTTGCTTATCTAAGAGAAAGTGATATACAAAAATTTGTTACACAAAACAATATTCCATATTCCCCTTGTTCATGCCCTGTATGAGAAGATACAATGAGAAATAAAATCAAAAAAGAAATTATTCGGGCTAATGAAAAAATTATTCCAAACTATACAAAAAATATATTTTGGTCACTCATAAAAGACTTCAAAGAAAAATATAAAAATTGTGATTACAGTATGTAAAAAACATACTCATTTTTTGCTTAAATTTCAAAAATATGCTATATTTATTAGGAATAATATTTTAAATATAGTCTATGATAAAAAAAGTAATATATTCAATTTTCATATTTGTAGTATTGGTTATATCTTCATATAACCTATTAAATGCATCAAATGAAGAAGAAAGAATAGAAGATTATAAAGAACTTAGAGATATAAATTACTGAACATTTAATGAGTATTGATATAGAATTACTGAGCAATTTTTCAAACTTAAACAAGATTTTGAAGTTAATTGAACATTTCAAAAAAGTACTTTATCAAGCATTGAAAAATTGGCTTTAGAATGATACAAACATCTTCCTGATAATTTAAATAACAAGAAATATTTAAATGACTTACAATCAGCATTAAAAAAAGGTGAAAAAACCAATAATGAATTGATTTATATTGAAATTGCTAGAGCTATTGAAAAATACCTTTACAATACTGAAATCAAGAAAATAACATGAAATATTGAAGCAAATCCAACAAGTTGAAATGCTCCATTAAATGCAACTCTAAGAGCGAGAGTAACTGATCCTACTTGAACAATTATTCCAAAAGATAATTATATTTGGTGGGTTGATGACGGATGAAAAAAGAAAGTAGTTTGAAAATGATTATCTATAAATTACACTTTAAACAGTGAATGAAAATTTAGTATATTTCTAGATGTATTATCAGATCATAGAAATTCTTCAAATTATATAGATGTACTTCCTTTTAGATCTAGAGCTGATATAGAAGTAAAACAAAAAGTAGCAAATGTTAACATAAAAGTAAACTTTACAGATTTATGATTACAACAAACACTTAAAATTAGCCCTGAAGACTGAGATTATTGAATAGTTTTTGATGCAACATCATCAACTCCGACATCTTGAAGTAAATTTCTAAAAACAACTTGGGATTTCTGAAATTGAATAAAAAGAGAAAATGAATGATGACCTAAAGTTGAAAGGGTTGTTTATGCAAATAAATGAGATTACACTGTTAAATTAAAACTAAAAACAAATGAATTACAAGAAGTTGAGAGAAAATTTGTTTTATCAATAAATAATCCAATTGCTACTATACTAGCATCTCAAGAACAATGATTTATATGAGATAGATTTACATTTTCAGCAAAAACTTCAACTACAGAAAAAAATATAAACTATAATTGGGAAATAGTTGATATTGAAAGAAATCAGACAGTTCTGGAAAAAGCATGAAGTCTATTCACTTACGAATTTTCAAAGAAATGAAAATTTAATGTTAAACTTAAAGTAATAAGCCCTTCAGGAGAAGTGGATAATGATAATAAGATAATATATATCAACTCTAGAGCTCCTATATCAGATTTTTGATACTCTATTCCAAATCCAAGCTCTCCAAATAAGGTTTTGTTTGATGCAACAAAAAGTTATGATGAAGATTATACTGATGAATGAAAACTAGAGTACTCTTGGGAAATTGATTGACAAAAAATAGAATTAGAAAATCCTAAATTTAATTGAGCAATAGGATACTATACTTTTGATTATGTCTGAGAACACAGTGTTGTTCTAGAAATTACCGATCCAGATTGAATTAAATCTCTTAAAAAAGAAAAAATAAAAATCGAATCTATTCTTTCTGTAAGTTTTGATGCAACTCCCCTAGTAATAAAAAGAAACTCCTCTATAAAATTTATTTGAGCATCAAAAGAAGCTAAATTTTATAGATGGGATTTTTGAGATTGACTAAGTGAATGATTACAAAAAAATGAAATTTCTCATACATATACAAAAAGCTGAATTTTTACTGTTAAGCTTGAGGTGAGTGATGAAATGTGAAATATAAATACATTTTCAAGAAATGTCTATGTTTCTGACTCTCAGTACCCTTTTGCTTTAATAGATGTAAGTTATGAAAATGGTTTTAGTACTCCATTTGATAGTAATTGATGTGATTGAAAATGAGCATATATAATAGATAGAATAGAAAATGTAAAATTTTCATGACAAAAAAGTATAAACATTGATTGAACTGTAAATGGAATAACATATTCATGGAAAATATGACAAGAAAATGTTTCTTCAAACTCAATGGTTATTAAAAAATTTGATGAAATTTGATGTTTCCCTATAAAACTTAGTGTAAAGAGTGATAAAAATGATAAAATTCATGTCTCTGAAACTTATGTTCAGGTTAAAAATATTCTTCCTTCTTTAACTTCACTTAGTGTTCAAGCAGTAGATACAAATTCAGATCCAATAATAGTAAATTTAAAAGCTATTTGAGATAAAGATAAAGACTGAGTTATTTTATCATATCTATGGTATTATTATACAGATGCTGATGAAGAACCTCAAGACTATAGAGTTACAGCAAAACCAGAAACAACTTTTGTCTTACCAAAGATATCATGAACATATTATTTTGTTCTTACTCTAAAAGATAATAATGAAGATAAGTATAGTTCGGAAAATTTATGAACTAAATTTTATGTGACTCTTGTCTGAGATAATGTTAATACCCCATTAGTAGACTTGACAGTAAATGATTCTTCTGTTTCTGTCTGAGACCAAGTTGAATTTACTACAAAAATAAAAAATGTATTATGACAAGATTTAACTAGCAAAACTACATATTCTTGGGATTTTAATTGAGATTGATTTTATGATAAAGAAGTAACTTGAAACTGAACAATAACTCATAAATTTGAAAATTCTTGATCTTTCCATGTAAAAGTAAAAGCAAAATACAAGTGAATTAGTAATGTAAAGAGTGTTACTGTAGATGTAGTAAATACTATAGTTCCTGATTTTGATTATATATCGATATACAATAAAACTATTTTTCTAAATAAAACTCTTTGAAAGTATGATGATGTAAGTTGGGATTTATGAGATTGAAATATAAGTGACTCAAAAAATAGTTTTTCTCATACATATTATGATTGAAAAAGTGTACATAAAGTTACTTTAAGAGTTTCTGAATGAAATAAGTATAAAGAAGTAAGCAGAAGGATAGTTAGAAATACTGAAAATATAAAAAAAGCATATAAAAAATGATTAAATATATTTTCAAAACCAGAAATAAGTGGTTCATGACAAATAATTCTAAAGAATAAAAATGAGAAAGTATTTTTATATTTAGCTGAAAGCAAACTAGATGTAGCAAAATATTCTATAGATTTTGATATTGATTATGATTCTGACTTAAACTGATGAAAAACTGATGATGAAGACAATAAAGATACTCCTAGTTTCAGATCAGGAGATCCAGTTGAGGTTATTCTTAACGAAAATACAAAAAAACAGATTGTTCGTGTTATCTTATATGATTCAAAATGAAGTGAATTAGCAAAACAAGATATTGAAATAACAAAAGAATATATAATAGAAGAAAAAACTGAAAAAGATATAAAATTTACATGAATTAGTAAGACTGACGAAGAAAAAGTAAATGCATTGAAAAATTATATTGCAAAGTTTCCACAAAACTATAGAGTTATATGAATGAAGTATCTTGAAAGATTACAATCAGAATGGTTTGATGAAACAGAAAAAACAAAAGTTATATTAGAATTTGAATGATTTGTTGATAACCCTGAAATTCCTAACTCTACAGAAATAATTAATTTACTTGAATCTATACTAATTGAATGAGAAGAAGATAAGAGTCAGAAAAATATTGCTTTAAGTGCATTAAAAAACTTATTACTTAAAAATATTCAATGTGAATATGATACAAAGACTTTTAAGTCATGTAAAGAGTATCTTGTAAGTATCTTGGAAGAAATAAAAAACTCTACAGATATCGAAAAAAATAAAGAATTATGAAAAACTATTTTAGCTGTTATTGCAAAAGATACGACAATGACAACTAAAGAAAAAGAAGATTTTAAAGAAATCTTACAAATACTTGTTTATGGTGAAAATACATATGAGACAACTAAAGAAGTACCAGTTGAAGCATGATTTTTTAGCAAGTTATTAAGTTTTTTGAAGTGGATAGCAATGATTGTAATGTTTTTAATAGTAATTATTTGACTAGTAATACTAGGTTTTTGGTTATACTTTAAATTTGTGTTTAAAGATAATTCAAAAACTTTCGAAGAATTTATTATTGATAAGACAAAGTTAAAAAAACAAGACAATGATATAACTGAAGCCCCAATTAAAAAAGAACAAAAAAATGATACTACAATTGAAGAAGTTATAAAAGATCCATTTTCAATGGATACAGAATCTCCTGCAAAAGAAAATATAAAAGAAGAAAAAATACCTGATTGGCTAAAAGCAAGCTTTGAACAAAATTGAGATGCTAAGAGTGAAGATAACAATAATATAAAACAAGATACTGTTATTAAAGAAAATAAAACTATTCTTTCTCAAAATATTGAAAATATACAAACTGAAGATGAAAAAGCAGAAAGTACTATAGAAGAAAAAAGTAACGATAATACAAATGATTCGAAAGTAGAAGCTCCTTCAAATGTAGTTGAAACTAAATCTGAACTTGAAGCTACTACTCCAGAAAATGATTTAACTAAAATTGATGACCCAGATATTCCTGATTGGTTAAAATGAA